>NZ_JAKIHL010000011.1 GCF_021608135.1 Microaerobacter geothermalis | reverse complement strand
GATCAGAGACAAACAGTAATTTGATATTCGTGCTCGCAGCAACAGGAATTTGTGCTCAATGATCGATGCTGTCCGTTTAGTTCGCGGGGTCTGATATTGCTACCACCATAAAGATTTACGACTTACCATTCCCCTGTTCAATTTCCATTATGAGAAGATGACGATGATACAGTAACTAGGTAACTACTGGATGGAATTATTTTCATGAGAATTTGTGACCCTGCGGGTCATGTAAGTTTAGTTCCATATCTATATTCTGTTGGGATTGTTGTTTCAAGTTTACCGGAATACGTCTCTTCCCCTGTCATACAAAATATCTCCCACCTGATTTCGTGCATTCATTGCACGGGCCAAGGCAAAAAAATAATCGGATAAACGGTTTAGATATTTTCTGACTTCTTCATTGATCGCCTCAACCTTTGCCAAAGAGACTACCCTTCTTTCAGCCCTTCTGGTTACCGTTCGGCAGATATGAATCATCGAAGAAGTTGGATGACCACCTGGCAGGATAAATTTCTTCACTTCAGGTGCTGAATCCAAATGGCGGTCGATCCATTGCTCCAACCGTTCAATCATCTCCTGATTGATTTTACAATCCCGTACTTTCTTCCAATTTGCCAAATCGGCCCCCGCATCAAAAAGCTCCAGTTGGATTTCAGTTAATTCTGCAATAACATCCTGGTCTTTTTCTGGATTTAGCCGGGTAATCGCTTCGCCAACATAAGAGCATAGCTCATCAACTGTTCCATAGGCTTCGACACGCAGATGATCCTTATCAACCCTCCCACCAATCAAACTGGTTTTCCCTGAATCACCAGTTTTTGTATAAATTTTCATGTATACCACCTCACCTTTTAAAATCGTACCAACTTTTTTCCTTCCATGCCTTTGTACTGCTCTGGCCAAGGTAGAATCTGTGAAATCCCCAACTTGGGATGTTTAATAATAAGGGGACGAATTCCATATACCATTTCCAATAAATCCGCATTCATTACCGCATCGCTTGAACCCAATTTCTTTACTTTACCTTCATGGATGAGCATCATCCGATCCCCATACTGAGCAGCCAAATTTAAGTCATGAAGGATCATCAATATCGTGAGTCCACAGTCCTTCTGCCATTGTTTCACCAGGTCCAATACCTTCGTTTGATATCCGATATCTAAAAAAGTAGTGGGTTCATCCAGTAATAGGATACTTGGTTCCTGAACCATTGCTTTGGCAAAGGCAACCCTTTGTCTTTCGCCCCCGCTTAATTTATAGATCGGTTTATCTTTAAGCGTCTCAATATCAACCGCTTTCATGACCCTTTTTATCATCTCTTTATCATGGGCAGATTCCAGGGTAAATCTCCCTCGATGAGGATACCTCCCCATACGAACCACTTCTTCAACGGTAAAGGAAGTGGCAGGGATTCCTTCTTGCACAAGAACAGCCATCTTGGTGGCTAACTTTTTTCTATTCCATTTGGTGACGGAAATCCCGTCAATGTAAATTTCTCCATTTACCTGTTGAAGAATTCCTGTTATCGCCTTTAACAGGGTAGTCTTTCCTGAACCATTGGGTCCGACTACCGCCAAACTTTCTCCCTTTCTCAGGCAAAAGGATATATCTTGAATAATCACTTTTTGATGAATGGAATAGGTCAGCTGTTTTACCTCTATCACAGATATTCTCTCCTTATAATGGATACCGGCGTTTTTTTAACAGATAGGCGAATAAGGGAGCCCCTGCAAGGGCGGTGATCACTCCAATTGGAAGCTCCACCGGTTGAATGACGGTTCTAGCCAAGGTATCGGCCCATAGTAGAAAGATTGCTCCTAAAACTCCGGACAAAGGGATAAGAAACCGATGATCAGGTCCAAATAAAATGCGAACCATATGGGGAATGACCAAACCTACAAATCCAATGATCCCAGCAATGGAAACAGCCGCACTTGCCATAAATGAGGCGGTGATAAGCAGTAAAAGTCTTTTTCGAGGAACGTCTGTTCCTAAATGATAAGCCTCCCTCTCCCCAAGGGCAAAGAGATTTAATTCTCTACTATGGAGCCAGATAATCATAAATCCAATAACCAATGGAATCAGTACGATAATTCCTTGTCTCCAGTCAGATAAGGCTAAGCTTCCCATCAGCCAATAGATGATCGATTGAAGCTTTTCTTTTGAAATAGATATGATGAAGGTAAGAAGTGCTCCTGCAAATGCCTGAACGACAACTCCCGCCAAGATAATGGTTTCAAGGGATACTTCTCCCTTTAAACCAGCTAAATAATAGACAAAAGCTAAGGTTATCAATGCAGTGATAAAGGCAAATATGGGAATGGCCCATTGCCCAAAAAAGAGTACTGGCCATCCACTAACAATCACAAACGCTGCGCCAAGGGCTGCACCGGATGAGACTCCAAGGACGAAGGGGTCAGCCAATGGGTTTCTTAATATTCCCTGAAACGTAACCCCTGACAGAGAGAGCGCGGCTCCCACAATTAAAGCGAGCATCACCCGGGGAAGTCGGATATTCCAGATGATCGAATCAGCGGGTGTTCCTTCCCACATTTGATTGCCAAACCCTACATGGCTGGAAATCACCTGCCATACCGTCAAAATCGACAAATTGGCACTTCCGACTGAAACTGTAATGATGATGGATAGGAAAAGAAGGGAAAAAATAAGGAATATTTCAATACCTAGTCGATTTTTTCCCCTTTTATTCCACGTTTTTACCATCTTACTTCACCAGTTCAGGATATAAAAACTTGGCCATTTCCACTAATCCTTGGATTACTCGTGGTCCGGGTCGATTCACTAAGTCAGAATTTAAATCAAAAATTTGGCCGTTTTGAACAGCAGGAACATTGTTCCATCCTGATCTTGCTTTTACTTGTTCAGCAGCATTCGGCACATAATAGCCATAGGTGGTAAAGATGACTTCGGGACTTCTCTCAATCACGGTTTCTTCACTTAATTGAACCCAACCGGATTGGTCAGCAGCAACATTGATGCCTCCAGCAAGGGTGAGCAGCTCATTCATAAATGTCCCGGAACCTGCCGTATACAAATCTGGTGATACTTCGATCCATACTTTTTTCCGCTTTTCCTGGGGAATATTTTTTACTGCCTCAACTACGCTGGTTTTTTCTTCATCCATCCTAGCGATGATTTCCTCCGCTTCTTTTGTTCTTCCGGTTACCAAACCAATGTTTTTAATGGATTCATAGGTTTCCTCCAGGGTGTTGGCATCAACAATAAACACCGTTACTCCGGCCTTGCGAAGGACTTCTATGCTTTTACCGTTACTTAGATTCCCTATTACCAAATCTGGTTGAAGTTCCAATACTTTTTCTAAATTAACCTCTAATTCTCCTACAATTGTCTTTTCTTTCACTTCTTCAGGGTAGTTGTCCCACTTGGAAACTCCGACAATTTTATCCCCTAACCCTAATGCAAATGCAGTTTCTGTGGTACTGGGAATAATGGAAATGATCCGTTGAGGTTCTTTTTCAATCGTTACCTTGGTCCCTGTCTTATCGGTAATGGTAACAGGAAAACTAGAAGATTTAACTTCTTCTTTTGTTGTGTCTGCCTCCATTGTTGTCCCTGTTTGTGATGTTTCCTGATTGTTCTTTCCATTGGTATCGGGGGATGAGGTAGTTTCCTGTCCACAGCCTGCCAGCCAAAGGGCTACAAATAACATCATAACCAATAGTGTCATGTTAGTGACTCTACGATTAGTCCACTTTTTGTTCTTCATTCTCTCTCTCCCTTTCATTGTTCTATATTTTCCTATGCAACCAGTGGGATTATATAAAAAACAAACGCCCGCCCCCAAGAAATGGAAGCCGGCGTTAAACTACACCTCATCAGGTATGGTTTAAACCATTCCTTTCCTCGAAGGAATGAGTAAATCAGCACAAATAGGCAGGTCTCCTGGCTCATGGATCAAAGTTATCCGAATTCCTTCCCATCCGAAGACAGTGGATTGTCCGCACAATTGATGTGCCCTTCGGAAAACTCCCCATACACAGTGGCGGGACCGCGACGGATTTTCACCGTTCTTCCCTCTTCGCTTCACCTATCGTGAAGACCTATTTATGGGATATGCTCTTATTTGACTCCTATTATAGGTGAAAAGCAAATAAAAGCCAACTACTTTTTCAAACTCAATTAAGACGAACAGATAAGTTGAATCTTATAACCCGTATGCTTTTTAACATGAAAAACTCCATGTTCAAAAATAAGGTATTGACCCTTCATACCCAGCAATTCGCTTTCTATGGTTGCTTCCTTGTCCAGTGACAGGGACTTTAAATGATTTACTTCTTGCACAGGATATACAAATTCACTTAATTCTTCAGCCTTAAACAAATAGGAGCGAAAGGGTTCTGAAATGTGAGAACTTATTTCTTCCCTCACTTGAAATAAGTCCTTTTCATGAATTTCACCTTTTATCATCTTCCGCCAGTTTGTTTTATCAGGGAGGAATTGGCTGATTTCAACCTCCAACTCTCCTGCTGTTTTTCGATCGGGTACCAATGCTATGGGAATCGCCTTAACTGCCCCTTGATCCACCCATCTCTTTCTTTCATTTCCCTTTCTGGTAATCCCCACCTTGACATCGCTACTTAGCGCCAGGTAAACATAATGAGGAATCATGCAATGACGTTCTCCAAAGGATTCATCCCGACATGTACCCTGATCAAAATGACATTGATGGGGCTTGACAATGCACAAATCATTTTCCGGCAGCTTTATAAAGCAGGGATAGCAATAGCCATGGTTATAGGTTTTTTTTATTTTTCGCCCACAATGACAGCATTGAATTTCCTGTAAAAAACGAACAGATATTTTTTTTTGAAGATAGTCATTTAACAGGATCTCTTGTCCATCTGACAGTTGTAAGAAATAAGTAACCGGATCCGAATATTCATGTTTCAAACCATTTATAAAACCCGTATAAGATAACATCGCGCTCTCCCTTATTCACGTATGTTTTTTGGTGTGTACTTCTAGGTATCTCAAAGGTAGAACATATGTCTATATTAAGGTAACCAGCTACAATTTGACAACCTGAGAACTTTTCAAGAAAAGGGAATAATGCTCACTACGGCTCAAAGAAAACTCGACATTGGCCAGCCCCTACAGGCGAGGACAAAGGCGTAGTTGCTGCTATACGAAATAGGAAAGCAAAAAAATAGGTGTGGATAATTCCACACCTATCAGGAGGGTTAAAGGCATCTCTTAAGCACTGGTTGTTTTGGCTGCTGCTTTGTCAAGCTTTAACCATTTGCGTACATAGGGCAGAACGTAGTAGTCTAAACCAAATTTTCCAGCATTTGCCCCAGCGACAATGATAAAGATGGAGAGAAGAATCATCCAAGGATTACTGGAAACTGTGCCTGCGAACATAAACGCAAAGTTCATCATCATTCCGAAGAAAATTGCGGCGGTAGTTAAGGTTCCAAGGATCAATCCTAAGCCTACCAGAAATTCTCCCCAAGGAATCAGGAAGTTAAATAATTCTACGTTAGGTAGCGCAAATCCCTTAATAAACGCATTGTAAGTTGGATACACAACCTGATCATGACTAACCACTGGATTCTCAGCCGCCCTTGTTAAGAAACCTGCTGCACTAAAGGGTTTTTCACCTGTCAGTTTTCCCCAACCAGCTGACATCCAAGTCCAACCAAGATATAACCGAATAATTGTTAAGATACCAGCAGCATACACATTTTCTCTCAGCCATTTGACTACCATGACCGTCATCTCCCTTCTTTCATGATTAAGGTTCTAAAGTGACAACCAACGATGAAACTGATGATTTCAAAAACTTCTTTATGGTTATCTTGCTGTTAAGATGAAGAGGCCTCTTTCTGATTCCAGAATAAAACAGTGTGACATATATCACAATAGGTTTGTGCTGGCTTTCACTTTTTGTTCATAAATTTTTGAATACTTTATGAAAGTTTGTAATAAGTGGAAAAAGAGAGGGATAACTTGATTGATTATCCCTCTCTAAATCGAATATTTTCCCATTTTTCTTATTGTTTATATATTTTTTATAACACCTTGTTCAAAAATGCCTTGGTTCGATCATTTTGGGGATTTGTAAATATTTGTTCAGGCGTACCTTCTTCCATGATAATCCCCTGATCCATAAACAAAACCCGATCCCCTACTTCCCGGGCAAATCCCATTTCATGGGTAACCACCACCATGGTCATACCCTCCCTGGCAAGGTCCTTCATAACCGACAGCACTTCTCCAACCAACTCTGGATCCAAGGCAGAAGTAGGTTCATCAAACAGCATAATTTTCGGATTCATTGCCAACGCCCGGGCGATGGCTACCCTTTGCATCTGTCCCCCTGATAAATTGTCCGGATAAACATCCGCTTTATCCTTCAAGCCCACCTTTTCCAACAGTGCCAAAGCCTTGTTTCGGGCTTCTTCCCTTGATAGTTTTCTTACTTTCATCGGGGCCAACATAATATTTTCAATGACGGTTTTATGAGGAAACAGATTAAAGCGCTGAAAAACCATCCCCACTTCTGTTCTAACCATGTTGATATCGGTCTTTGGGTCAGTTAAATCATATCCGTCTACAATGACCTTTCCACTGGTTACTTCCTCCAAAAGATTTAAGCATCTCAAAAATGTGCTCTTACCTGATCCTGAAGGACCGATGACACAAACCACCTCTTTTTCTCTAATATGACAATTAATCCCTTTTAATACTTCCAATTGACCAAAATACTTGTGCAAGTCTATTACCTTTATCAAATCTATTCTCCTTTCGCTACGTTACCCAATTTCCTTCTATTTTGCTATACTATTGGACGATTGTAAAGAAAGCCCTTTCTTGAACGATATTCCTGCGACAGAGAAGACGATCAAAAAGCCGGATAGCATGTAAAACATGCTGTGATTTCCCATATATTGAATGGATATTCCGCCGATATTTGGGCCAAGAATGCTTCCAATGCTGAAATTCATTCCGGCAATAATATTTGCTGTTGGCAATAATGATTTTGGAAGAATATCTGCCAAATAGGCCAGTCCCAATGAGAAAAGTGATCCAACAAATCCTCCTACCAAAAGAAAAATCGCCATCAGCAACCATGGAGAGCCATTGGTGAAGGGAACCAACAAAAACAGGATGCCTCCTGCAAAGGTTGCGACCATCAGGATCTTCTTTCTTCCGAATTTGTCACTTAGTATGCCCAAGGGGATTTGCAAGAGAAGACTTCCAAAAACAAATGAAGGGAGCAGAATCGATATCCATTCCTCCGACAGTCCGACTCTCAAGGCATATACCGGGAAGTTTCCGTTTAAGGATGCTTCCAATAACCCATATAAAAATCCGGGAAGCAGGGCAAACCAGGCTAGACGGATGGAACGAAAATATCTTTCTTTCCCATTGTTCTCCAAGGTATCCCCTTTTTCCGGGTAGTCATTTTTCAATCTTAAAACCAGGAATATAGCCATGATATAGAACAAAGCAACCACTGCAAATGGAGACCACAGACCATAGGGAATAAGGTTGATTCCAAGGGGTCCCACTCCAAAGCCCATTCCATAAGCCAATCCATAAATAGAAATATCCCTTCCCCGCCGTTTCGCTGAGCTGGTGGATGTGATCCAGAGTTGAGTGGCGAAATGAAGTGAACTGTCTCCTATTCCTACTAAAACTCTCAGAATAAACCAATATGCAAGATTTTGCCAAACAGGAAAAAGCAGGGTGCTTCCTGTAACGAGAATTATCCCTCCGATGATGATGGGCTTATATCCCCACTTTCTAAGGGGCCTTTCGATAAACGGAGAAAAAAGAAGAATCCCAAGGTATAAGCCGGTCGTATTTAATCCGTTTACCACTGAACTTACACCTGATTGTTCAAGCAGTATTGCCAGCAAGGGCAAGAGGAGACCTTGGCTTAATCCGGCAATCGCAACAGTTATGACGAGAATAAAGAAACGGTATCTGTTGATATCATTTAAACGATGTTCCATTGGCGGCCTCCCGAATATGATGATTCATTCTATATCCCATAGATCTGGAATTAAAGATTTACACATCCGCTAGTCGAGTTCGTCAGGAAGTGATTCAGGTCCGCTTCAAGGCTGTCCGTATAAATCTTTGATATGAAAATACATTTTCATATCAATTTGTGACTCTACAGGTCATGGATGTTTAATTCCGTCTATATAGAATAGAAGAATCGTTACAAAAAAGAAAGACCAAAAAGGTATCCAACATGAATTTCTTTTTGGCCAAAACATGATATTCGTTTTGCATATCAAAACAACCAGTTATGTCAGAACGACCCGATCATCAACAAATGCTTCGCCGCGGCCCCTTTCAAAGGCGTCAATTAGATCCCGAACGGTCATCTTTTCTTTTTCTTCCTTTGACAAATCCAGAATGATTTCTCCCTCATGCATCATAATTAAACGATTGCCCATCCTAAGGGCATGCTCCATGTTATGGGTAATCATTAATGTCGTTAAATGATATTTATTTACGATTTTTTGAGTTAATTCAATAATGAGTTGAGCTCTCTTTGGATCCAATGCCGCGGTGTGCTCATCTAATAACAAAATTTTAGGTTCGGTAAAGGTTGCCATCAACAAACTTAATGCCTGACGCTCCCCGCCTGACAGCAAACCGACTTTACTTTGCAATCGATTCTCCAGTCCAAGCTCCAGTTGGGTAAGGGCCTCACGAAACTTCTCCCTTAAACGGCGGTTACTAGCCATCCGAAGCCCTCTTTTTTGTCCTCTTCGGTAAGCGATGGCCATATTCTCCTCAATAGACATAGAGGGAGCCGTGCCAGCCATCGGGTCCTGAAATACCCGTCCAACTAAAGATGCTCTCTGATACTCCTGAAGACGGGTTACATCCTGCTTATCGATCAAAATATGCCCATGATCCACAGGAAATGTCCCGGCAATGGCATTCATGAGCGTAGATTTTCCTGCCCCGTTTGTTCCGATTACACAAACAAAATCACCGGGTGATAAATGAAGATTAATGTGGTTTAATGCAATTTTTTCATTGACAGTTCCAGGGTTAAACACTTTCGTTACTTGTTGAATTTGTAACATGGGTCCCCCTCCCTTCTGCTTTCACCAAGGAGTTATTTTTTTTTTGCAGAACAGAGGCAAAACGCGGCATCGTTAAGGCAAGAATAACCAGTATCGAAGTAATTAGTTTCATATCTGAAGGCTCCAATCCGATATATAAAGACAGCCCAACGACAAAACGATACAGTATTCCCCCGCCGACAACCGCCAACGTGGTTCTCCAAATGTTTGGTCTTCCGAATACTACTTCACCGATGATCACAGAGGCCAAACCAACGACGATCATCCCGATTCCCATTCCAGCATCGGCATATCCCTGATACTGAGCCATCAAAGCCCCTGAAAATCCGACAAGGGCGTTGGACAGGGAAAGACCAATGATAATGGTAAAATCGGTGTGAACGCCGAAACTGCGAATCATTCGCTGATTATCCCCGGTTGCCCTGAGAGCGGTTCCAATATCTGTCTTCAAAAACCAATCCACCAATAACTTGATAACAAAAACAATAAAAACGAGGAATAGAGGAATCACGACTGTTTTTGAAAGAAACAGTCCCTCGATTTGCGTAAAAAGAGTCTCCTCCCTTAACAATGGGATATTGGGTTTTCCCATCACCCTTAAGTTAATAGAATAAAGGGCAATCATAGTTAAAATCCCAGCTAACAAATCATTAATTTTCCCTTTGGTGTGCAACATGCCTGTAAACCAACCGGCAACGGCACCAGCAAGGGCAGCCGAAAGAGTGCCCAGTAATGGGGAATACCCCTGGGTAATCATCATGGCAGCCATGGCTCCCCCAAGGGTAAAGCTCCCATCAACAGTTAAATCAGGGAAATTTAGGATTCGAAAGGTGAGGTAAACTCCTAGTGCCATAATTGCAAAGATTAGTCCAAGTTCTAATGATCCCATTAACATGATTTGCACTGTGAGCACTCCCTTTTCAAATAAAAATCTTATGATTCAGAGGTTTTATTCGATGACTTCATCCGCTTCTTTCAATAACTCTTCAGACAATTCCACACCCATGTTGGCTGCAGCTTTTTTGTTAACGATTAACTGCATGTCTTTCTGTGTTTCAATAGGCATAGTAGAAGGATCGGTACCATTCAACACCTTAATTGCCATTTCACCAGTCTGATAACCCAGTTTGTAGTAATCTAATCCATAGGTGATGACAGCTCCCCTGCGAACGGAATCACCTTCACCTGCCACAACCGGAATTTTGGCCTGTTCTGCTACGCCCAGCACAGATTCTAACGCAGAAACAACGGTATTATCTGTGGGGACATAGATGGCATCCACTTTTCCCACCAAAGATTGGGCTGCTTGCTGAACTTCAGAACTATTCGTAATCCCCTTTAATACCAATTCCAACCCCAATTCAGGCGCGACGGATTCTGCCAATTTAATCTGCACTTCAGAGTTGGTCTCCCCCGAATTATACAGAATCCCAACTTTTTTTGCATCTGGCTTCACCTTGGTCACTAAGGAAAGTTGTTCCTTTACCGGATTCATATCTGTCGTTCCGGTGACATTGGTTTCAGGTCTTTCATTTGACTTCACCAATCCCGCAGCTACCGGGTCAGTTACGGCTGTGATCAAGATCGGAATATCAGCAGTGGCTTGGGCAGCTGCCTGGGCCGTGGGTGTAGCGATGGCAAAAATCATATCCACCTTATCAGCAACGAATTTTTGAGCAATAGAAGTCGCGGTATCCCGGCTTCCTTGAGCATTTTGCTGATCAAACTTCACTTTTTCTCCATCAACATAACCATTATCGGCAAGAGCCTTGATAAATCCTTCCTTAGCCGCATCCAATGCAGGATGTTCTACGATTTGGGTAATTCCAATGGTAAACACTTTCTTCTCTGTTTCAGAAGAAGCTTGGGTAGAATTTCCTTCCTGCTGAGTATTGGTCTCAGTCGAAGTTGCAGCGGGCTTCTCTGTACTGGAGACCCTTTCTGAGCTTCCGCATCCGGCCAACAGGCCGATTATCAGAAGAAATAAAAATAAGAATAACCTAGATTTCTGCAAATGTTTCAACGAAATTTCCCCCTTTTTTACTTTTATGTTTTAAAGCACGTAAGCTTTAAAACGTATAATCGCTAAAGTTGTTATCCCCATGATACCAGCTGATGTATCTCTTGACAATAATGTTTTTGAAAATAGATTCAGTGATATTTTCTGACAGCTACCCACTTATATTTTGAGTGATGGCGCAATTTCATCGTAAAAATACTGTATTCATCAAAAACATCCCTTAATGAAAAGCTGATCACTGTGGTAATCATCAAAGGCAGGATCATTCGATAATCATTTGTCATTTCAAATAACAGCACGATAGCAGTCATAGGAGCCCTGCCAGTGGCAGCAAGGGCCGCTCCCATTCCAACTAGTGCATAGGCACCCGGTTGAGAAACGATTGTTGGGAAGAATAACTGCATCATCATGCCAAAACTTCCTCCCAACATGGCTCCAGTGAATAGAATAGGGGCAAAAATCCCTCCAAAAAAACCTGCGGATAACACCATGCTGTTTCCTATCAGTTGCAAAAATAATAATGACAGCATTAATGTTAAGGAAAGCTGGCCCATCAACGCCTTTTCAATAGCAGGAAAACCGCCTCCGTATATTAAGGGTGTAAGCAATCCGAAAAAACTGACAAATAGAGCGGAGACAAATAAGATTAACTTTTGAGGGAGGTGGGTAAACCGCCAATACTTTTGAAAGTTATGAAAAACATGGCTGTGAAAAAGTCCCAGGAAAGCTCCCAATATCCCTAACAAAGCGTAAAACAATATTTCCCACATGGAATACATGGTATATGGAGGGACGGTAAATACAGGTACATTGCCAAATAGCCATCGACTGGTTAAAGAGGCCGAAAATGATGATACGATAATTAAACTAAAATATCCGGAGCGGTATTCACCCAAAATCATTTCCAGAGCAAAAATCATTCCGCCAATGGGTGCATTAAACAGGGCAGAAATCCCGGCTGCCGCACCGCAGGATAGATAGGTTCTCGCCTTCATCGGTGAAACATGGGTGAATGTAGAAAATAGGGAACCCAATCCTGCAGTTAAAAAAATCGTAGGTCCTACGCTTCCTACAGGCAATCCTGCGATCAGACTGATCATGCTTCCCATTGTATTTATGAAGAGATCTTTTGAAGGAATACGTCCTCTTCCTTCCTGGACAGATACCATAACCTCTGCAATCCCTTGACCATCTCTTAATTCTTTATCTATCATTTTTCGAAAAATATAAGTGGCCAGAGCTCCAAAGAGAGGAAATAGAAAAAGAATAAGTTCTGTTTTCATAAAGGAGCTGGTAGATTGAATGAAGTTCTCCCTCGCCCAGGGGACACCAATGCGGATCAAACCTGCCCCAAAAGCTGAAAAAATGCCTATCATTGCGGCCAGCAAGATCGCCACAGACTGATGTGATAATCTTAGCCAAGTAAGAACATGTTTCATATGTTTGCTAGACATCTTTTCCATCTCCCAAAATATGATACGCGCTTAATACAAATATATCACGGTTGATCTCAAATATTGGATATAAATTTCAAGGATTTTTTTTCGTTTTTTTAGTAAAATAGTTTCATTAGTTCCGGTTCTAAAACAAAAGAAAGGGATTTAAAATGGAAACTTTTACAAATGACAAAACTCCCCAGCTATGGGGAGATAAACGTTATCATACATGGAATCATCACCTAAGAAAAACATTTGGAGAAAAAGTGTTTAAAGTCATGCTGGATGGCGGATTTACCTGTCCCAACCGGGACGGGACAGTTGCCATTGGCGGATGCACCTTCTGCAGTGCCAGAGGATCAGGAGATTTTGCCGGATGGCGAAGGGATGATCTGATTACACAATTTAACGAGGTGAAGGCACGTCAGCATCAGAAGTGGCCCGATGCCAAGTATATTGGATACTTTCAGGCCTACAGCAACACCTACGCTCCAACGGATGAATTAAGACACATGTATGAGATGATTCTTCATCAGGAGGGAGTAGTTGGCCTCTCCATTGCCACCCGTCCCGACTGCTTACCTGATGATGTGGTCGATTTATTGGCCGAAATTAATGAAAAAACTTATCTATGGGTAGAGTTGGGTCTTCAAACCATACATGACAAGACTGGGGAATGGATCAACCGCGGACATGACTATCAGTGTTTTCTCGATGGTCTGAATAAGCTAAGAAAACACAATATCCGGGTTTGTACCCATATCATCTACGGTCTTCCCGGTGAAACAGAAGAAATGATGCTGGAGACGGCGAAATCTGTATCCCAATTGGATATTCAAGGTCTAAAAATTCATTTGCTCCATTTGCTGAAAAAAACTCCAATGGTGAAGCAATATGAAGCCGGTCTGGTTCAATTTTTGGATAAAGAAACTTATATCCGTTTGGTTGTTGACAGCTTAGAAATGATGCCCTCGGAAATGATCATCCATCGTCTGACCGGAGACGGTCCGCGGGATCTATTGATTGGCCCCATGTGGAGTCTCAAAAAATGGGAAGTATTAAATGAGATTGATGCAGAAATGAAAAGAAGAAACACATGGCAGGGGAAATTTTCTAGTTAATAGATCACCGATCATCTAAAAGAATCTAGACTCAACAAACTATAAACGAAAGTAGAATTGAAATTTTTAAGAAAGGAAATTTGATATGCCGCTGCCTTCAATCTTAGGCTTTGCAAAAACACTGGTGACTGAACGGGTCAATCCAGGAGATATGGTAATTGATGCGACTGTAGGAAATGGTCTCGATACCCTTTTTCTGGCCCAGTTGGTTGGCAAAACAGGCCGGGTTTACGGTTTTGATATCCAGGAAGAGGCAATCCGTAATACGAAGGAAAGATTGGTTTCAGCCCAATGTCTGGATCAAGTTACCCTTTTTCATCGGGGACATCAGAAAATGATCGATTCGATCCCTGATATCCATCACGGAAAGATTCAGGCAGTGATGTTTAACTTGGGATACCTCCCCAAAGGGGATAAAACCATTATTACTCAACCCGAAACCACCCTTGAAGCCTTGAAACAATCCCTTCAACTTCTGGTGCCGAGGGGACTCGTCTCTGTTATCCTATATCCGGGACATGAAGGTGGAAAAACAGAGTCTGACTCTGTCCTCCAATGGGCTTCCTCATTGGAGCAGAAGGAATATCACGTCATGTGGTACCAGTTCCTTAACCAAAAAAATAACCCGCCTACCCTTTTGGCGGTGGAGAAACATCAATGATTTTAACAGCCATCTTTTACTTTACTATAGTTATCCTTGCCATTTGGTCAGCCTGCTCTGAGGTTAGATTGTACATGGTATCCAATAAAGCTTCCTGAAATGATCCCGGTCCCTTTGCTTCCATAGCTGCCAGTTGGGCGGCTGACCCATAATAGGCAAGGGCAGAGGAAGTTCCAATAAAAACATCTTCGGAGACTGCGGCAAAAGCACCGATAATAGAGGTAGCCAAGCAACCTGTTCCCGTTACTTTCGTTAAAAGGGGATCTCCATTGGCAATCGCTGCTGTTCTGTATCCGTCACTGACATAATCGATTTTCCCCGTTCCCGCTGCAACCAAATGAAACCTTTTTGCCGCTTTTTCAGTTATTTCCTTTAAGTTTCCGCCCTGTTCCTTGGCATCAACTCCTTTACTGATCCATTCTTCCCCTACTATAGTTGCTAATTCGGCTCCATTCCCACGAAGAATAGATACTTGGATCTCCTGCAGAATTTGTTCCGCCACTTTTTTTCTATAGGAAGTAGCCCCCACTCCTACCGGGTCCAGTATCACAGGGACTCCTAATGCATTTGCCTTTTTTCCTGCTTTAATCATAGAATCAACCACAGCAGGATTTAAAGTTCCCAGATTTAGAACCAAGGCACGGGATTTAGATACCATCTCTTCCACTTCATCTACAGCATATGCCATTACTGGAGAAGCACCAACAGCAATGGTTCCATTTGCCGTGAAATTGGCTACAACGATATTTGTGATATGATGGATGAGGGGATTTTCTTTTCGGATTTTTTCCAATAATTGTCCTACCTCAAAGACCATTTGTTTTTCCCCTTTCTTCGCCCGATGACTAACCGCCACTAAGACTCCCACTTCTATAGTCTAGAAGTTTGTGAGACTTGAAGAAATCGACGAAATCGACGATTTCAGTAATAGGTGGGAGATCAGTGGCGATAAGCCCCTGAACAAGTCTAACTAAACTTCAGATGGAGGAGTACACACCTGAAGTAAGTTTCCTTTGCCGAACTCCACTTGCAGACGTGTAAATCTTTAGTTCTACTTCTATATTGTAGAAATATACAAGTGCCCCGTCAAACAAAGAACAGTAATCGATTGAAGATGGAGAGTAATGAACACTTATCAATACATAGGTCACTAAGGAGATGATCGCATGTCAAATTTTCAATGGCACGAGGAAACCCAAAGGCAGTGGAACGCCATGTCTGATAACTGGGCCCAAAACAGCCAAATGATGTGGGAAGAAGGAAGTAGAAAAACGATTATTCCTTTATTCTCAAAGTTCTTTTCCCAGAATCAGAGCAAGGTTCTAGATGCCGGATGCGGTGATGGATATGGGAGCTGGAAGTTAGCTTCATTAGGCTATGAGGTAATTGGAGTAGATATTGCCGGGGAAATGGTGAGTAAAGCAAAAGAGAAAGCAAAAGAGCGGATAACCTCTGATCTTGTGTTATCCTTCCAACAAGGGGATTTGACTCAGCTTCCCTTTCCTGATCAATCCTTCGGTGCTGTTCTCTCCGTCAACGCATTGGAGTGGACCTCTTCTCCCCTTCATGCATTAAAGGAACTGAAAAGAGTATTACAGCCGGA
This sequence comes from Microaerobacter geothermalis, assembly GCF_021608135.1. Taxonomy (NCBI): domain Bacteria; kingdom Bacillati; phylum Bacillota; class Bacilli; order Caryophanales; family Bacillaceae; genus Microaerobacter; species Microaerobacter geothermalis. The sequence goes on along the minus strand of NZ_JAKIHL010000011.1, from coordinate 50,724 downwards.
AGGAATTGTATGCTTAGGGGTGTTAGGCCCAACCGCCGCTCCCCGGCAGCACAGCTATCAACGGTTATACGGAAAAGAAGTGATCTGCAATACGATGATGCCATGGGAATGTGAAAAACTACTGGGTGAAATCGGATTTTCCATTATCCATCAGGAAGGGGTATACAAGCAGGGAGTCACTGCCGATATGACCGAACGGTTATCTAGAGAATTGTGTCAAGCTCTATCCTTTATGTGGCTGTTTGTGGGGAAAAATACTTCCTCATGGTAATTTCCACCTAACTGAATATTGTAAACAAAAGGAATAAATAGGGGCTGACCCTTTCGACATATTTCGGAAAGTGACAGGCACCGTAAAAAATACCCCGCCGGGCGGCGGGGGAGGAGTGGAGGGAGAGATGTCAACCATCTATCGAAAACGAGATATTTGCTTAGGTATTTAACTAGATATTAAGAGACATATTTCCCAGCTTCGATGACTCTGGAAGCCACTTTCCGTTTTAAAGCAATGCTGTTGATTGGGGTGCTCCGGGTTAGTTTTTTCAAAATGGATAATTGTGTGCGAAGCATATCCCCATCTTCCATCACAGCCAGGCATTCTTTGGCCAAAGCATCAATCCGGGCAAAGGCTTCATGGATATATAGACGGGTGATGTCTACTTTATTTTCCGCAGCACTTTCCCCAACGGCATCCACCGCCTTCAGGGTCCTTAACAGGGCACTTTCCATGGCGTAAATTTCGATGACAAGGTCCGCCAGATTGGAGAGAATCTCCTGCTCCCTTTCCAGTTTCTGCTGATACTTCTGAACTGCCAAACCAGCCACCATCAGAAATACCTTTTTACTCATGTTAACCATGTGCTTTTCCTCAGCCAAGAGAGCATCGTCTCCCATAAAGGGCATGATGCCCATGATTTCACCCTGTAATGCCTGGGCTGCCTGAAGGAAGGGAAGTTCACCCTTCATCGCCTTTCGGACCAATGTTCCAGGAATAAGAAGGCGATTGATTTCATTGGTTCCCTCAAAAATCCGGTTGATTCGGGAATCCCGGTACATGTTTTCTATTTCATATTCCTGCATGAATCCATATCCGCCATGGATTTGCAGCCCTTCATCTACAACGGCATCAAAGGACTCAGAGGCAAATACTTTATTGATGGAGCATTCAATGGCATATTCTGCAATTCCCTTAGCCACGGACTGCCCATCCGCTGCCTGGTCACCCAAGCTGTTCATCATATCTTCAATTAACCCGCCTGTACGGTAAACCATACTTTCCGTCACATAGGTCTTCACCGTCATGTCAGCCAGCTTCTGCTGAATCAAGGTGAAGTTGACCAAAGGCTGTTTAAACTGTTTCCTTTCCTTGGCATAATTCACCGCCAACTCAAGGGCCCGTTTGGAGGAGCCCACACAGCCTGCTGCCAGTTTATACCGACCAATATTTAAAATATTGAAAGCTATGATATGTCCCTTTCCGATTTCACCAAGGACGTTCTCTACAGGCACCTGGGCATCTTCGAAAATAACCGTTCTGGTGGAAGATCCTTTTATCCCCATTTTCTTCTCTTCCGGTCCAAAGGAAACTCCAGGATATTCCCTCTCTACAATAAATGCGGTGAAGTGCTCGCCGTCTACCTTGGCATACACCACAAAAACATCGGCAAATCCAGCATTTGTAATCCACTGTTTTTCCCCATTTAGAATATAATATTTCCCATCTTCACTTAATTTTGCTGTAGTCTTGGCACCAAGGGCATCTGAACCAGATCCCGGTTCAGTTAGTGCATAGGCAGCAATTTTTTCTCCGGTTGCCAGAGAAGGCAAATATTTTTGGCGCTGTTGTTCATTTCCAAAGAAAACGATAGGTAGGGTTCCAATTCCCACATGGGCTCCAAAGGTTAGCGCAAAGGAACGGGAACGGGAAAATTTTTCGGTAATTAGAGTGGTGCTAATTTTGTCCAGGCCAAGTCCTCCGTAATTTTCCGGGACATCTCCGCCCAGCAATCCCAATTCACCTGCTTGCTTTAACAGGTTGATGGAATGCTCAAACTGATGATGCTCTATCTCCTCCAGAAGGGGAACCACTTCGTTCACTACGAACTCTTCCGTTGTCTTGGCAATTAATTCTTGTTCTTCGGTAAAATCCTCAGGGGTAAACACCTTGTTTGGATCAACATCTTCCAATAAAAAACTTGCTCCTTTGATTAATTCCTGTTTTTTCGTCACATCTCCCATTTTTCAGTCCTCCTATTTAAGAAATCATTTCAAATACGCCGGCGGCTCCCATTCCTCCGCCAATGCACATGGTGACGACACCATAGCGACCTCCCCGACGCTTTAACTCATGCAGCAATGAAACGGTTAGCTTACTTCCGGTACATCCCAAGGGATGTCCTAACGCAATGGCTCCGCCGTTTACGTTCACCTTTTCCGGATCCAATCCCAAAGTGCGAATGACATGAATCGATTGGGAAGCAAAGGCTTCATTTAACTCAAATAAATCAATATCATCCTGATTGATTCCTGCCAATTTCAATGCCTTCGGGATCGCAACAACAGGTCCAACGCCCATAATGTCAGGATCTACTCCACCAACGGCAAAGGAGCGGAAAATGGCCATAGGCTGAAGACCTAACGCATCTGCCTTTTCACGTGACATCACCATCACCGCAGCGGCTCCGTCGCTGGTCTGGGATGCATTTCCTGCAGTCACACTTCCTTTTGGATGAAAGACAGGCCTTAGTTGAGCCAGGACTTCTAAGGATGTATCAGCCCTGACCCCTTCATCGGTATCAAAGATCACGTTTTCCACTTGGACCTTTCCGTTTGAACCAATGATCTTCTTTTCTACGGTGACGGGTACGATTTCATCTTTAAATTTCCCTTCTTTTATCGCAGCAGCAGCCCGTTGATGACTCTGTAGGGCAAATTGATCCTGATCCTCCCTGCTGATTCCAAACCTTTGGGCCACCTGTTCAGCGGTATGACCCATGCTCATATAGGTTTCGGGATAGTGATCCATAAGATAGGGATTTGGAGAGGGCTTTTGCCCTCCCATGGGAATCATGCTCATGCTTTCTACTCCTCCGGCAATTACCACATCCGCATATCCAACCATGATTTTTTCCGCAGCATAAGCGATGGATTGCAACCCGGATGAACAAAAGCGATTAATCACGATTCCCGGTACTGAGTTGGGCAATCCTGCCCTTAAGGCTACAATTCGGCCTAGGTTCATCCCCTGTTCTGCCTCGGGAAAAGCACAGCCGATAATAACATCATCTATTTCTTCCGGATTCAAGCCAGGTGTGCGGGCAACCAATTCTTTGATGACCAGGCCCCCCAGATCATCAGGACGGACATCCTTCAACGTTCCCTTTCCTGCTTTTCCCACCGCTGTGCGTACTCCGGATACAATGACAGCTTCCTTCATTCTCTCCACCTCCATCTAATTCCTTAACGGTTTTCCTTTTTGCAGCATATAAAGCATCCGTTCTTGGGTTTTGGGTTCACCCGATAGGCTTAAAAATGCTTCTCGTTCAATATCCAGCAAATATTGTTCTGTAACTAATGAACCAGCAGGCACCCTTCCTCCGGCAAGAACAAAGGCCAATTTTTCCGCAATTTTCATGTCATGGTCACTAATCTGTCCTCCCACCTTGAGTGAGTAAGCTCCCAATTTCATGACGGCATATCCTGATTCCCCAACCACCCGAATTTTTTTCGGCTTCGGAGGTTGATACCCATTCTTGGCAAGAGATAATACAGCTTGCTTTGCATCATAAATGAGAAAATCCTGGTTATAACTGATTTGATCCATTTTGCGGAAGAAACCCAAGGTTTTTCCTTCTTTTCCGCTGGTGGATACCTTTGCCATGGCAATCTTCTCAAAGGTTTGATTGATCAGAGGTTGCAAGTCTACATTGGCTCCTTCCGGGATTCCTTCCAAATGCCTTAAAAGAAGCTCCTTATTCCCACCGCCTCCGGGAATCAAACCGACACCTACTTCGACCAAGCCAATATAGGTTTCGGCAGAGGCTTGAACCTTCGCTGTGGGAAGTACCACCTCTGCGCCACCACCTAAAGTCATGCCGTAGGGGGCGGCTACCACTGGTTTTTCACTGTATTTCAGCTTCATGGTTGCATCTTGAAATTGTTTGACGATCATTTCAATTTCAAACCAATTCTCATCCTGGGCTTCCATCAAAAGAAGCATTAAATTAGCCCCAACGCAGAAATTCTTGCTTTGATTACCGATAACCATCCCTTCATAGTTTCGAGCCACTTCATCTACTGAATAATTGATCATCTGAATGATATCTGCACCAATGGCATTATTGGGTGAATGAAACTCAAGACAGGCCACACCATCTCCCAGGTCAATCAGACTTGCCCCTGAATTAGATTTAATCACTTTCTTTTGTTCCTTTAATGCTTTAAGGGAAATTTTTTCGGGAGCCTCTTCCAACAGACGGTACTCCCCGTTTGTGACATAGAAGGAATAAACGCCATTTTCTTGTTGATAAAAGGATGTTTTCCCTTGAACGAGTAGGTCTTTTACCCATTTAGGTACAATTTCCCCTTCTTCTTCCATCCGTTTCACCGATTTCTCCAACCCAATGGAATCCCACATTTCAAAGGGACCCATCTCCCAATTAAATCCCCATTTCATCGCCCGATCAATACTCACGATATCATCGGCAATCTCCCCAAGCTTCTCTGCAGAATAAAGGAAAACCTTTTTCAAAATATTCCAGGTGAATTTGCCAGCCTTATCATCGGCATAAACCAAGGCTTTTAATTTGGCTGGTAACCCTTTAGCTGCCTTTGCCGCCTCAAGGGAAGGAGCCTTCATTTTCTTTTTGGGACCGTATTCCAGTGTGGTGTAATCAAGGGTAAGGATCTCATTTCCTTGCTTTAGGTAAAATCCCTGTTTTGTTTTTTGTCCCAGCCACTTTCGAGTCACCATTTCCTGAATAAATTCTGGAATAATAAAAGCTTCCTTCTCATATTCCTCCGTTACATTTGCCCTTACATTGTTTGCTACATGTACATAGGTATCTAGTCCTACCACATCCAGAGTACGAAAGGTGGCACTTTTGGGCCGGCCAATAACAGGACCGGTTAGGCTGTCCACTTCATCAATAGATAGGCCGAAATTCATCATTTCGTGAATCGTTACCTGAAGTCCATAGGTTCCAATCCTGTTGGCAATAAAATTCACTGTATCCTTGGCAATGACGACTCCTTTACCTAAAGTCTTTTCAGCAAAACGGCTGATAAAATCCACCACTTCAGGAAGGGTATCCTGATTGGGAATGATCTCGAGAAGTTTCAGATAACGAGGCGGATTAAAAAAGTGTGTCCCGACAAAATGCTGGCGAAAATCCAATGAGCGTCCTTCTATCATTTTGTTCACGGAAATCCCTGATGTATTGGTGCTTACAATAGCTCCCTCTTTTCGATAGGGTTCAATCCGCTCAAACAGGGATTTTTTTACTTCCAGGTTTTCCACAACCACTTCGATGATCCAATCTGCATCACGCAAAGTGTTCAGATCATCCTCCAGATTTCCAACGGTGATCAGATCAGCATCCTCCTTGTTATAAAAGGATGCCGGTTTTGATTTTAAGGCTGTTTCTATACCTTTAATGGAAAAACGATTTCTGACTGCAGGATGCTGAAGGGTAAGCCCCTTTTTCTCCTCTTCTTCTGTTAGGCTTTGGGGAACAATGTCCAATAAATGGACGGGAATTCCCACATTGGCTAGATGCGCAGCAATCCCTGAACCCATCACTCCGGCGCCAATAACAGCTGCTTTTCGAATAGATCTTGCCATACTCTCATAAACCTCCTTATCTCCTCATTCATTAATGGTTATGTTTAAGATGTGTGATTAACATTTGTATGATCCTAATGTCTTCCCCTAAATGCTTTTTTGTATTTGAATGAATACTCATTCATAATATTCTATCTATTACTATATCTTATTTTTTTGTGGGAATCAATTTTTAATTTTAAATTTTCTAACGAATATTTTGATACTTGGAGGCACTATCCCTGTTTATTCATTCATAAATCTTTTCCGTTTCCTTATCTGCTTCTGCTGCATCCCACTCCAAGTTTCGCCCATCCTTTTTGGAAGCCAATTCCTTATACCATTCGTGCTGAATGATTAGATTCATAATTTCATTAGTCCCCGTCCAAATCATCGTCAGACGGATATCCCTTAAAAGCCTTTCTACCGGATATACATTGGTATAGCCAATCCCTCCCATGATTTGCATGGCATGGTTAACTACATTCCAAGCAGTATCTGTAGCAAATTTCTTGGCTTCAGATACCAACCTTCTTTTTTTACCTGAATCCATATCACTATCAACGGCTTTAGCTGCCAGATATACGATCCCCCGGGCTGCATCCAATTGGGTAATACTATCCGCCACCTTAAAGTTAACTCCTTGAAACTCCTTTATCTTCTGACCAAAGGCTTTTCGCTTTGTTGAATAATCAGAAGCCACCTCAATGGCTGCCCTGGCCATGCCCAATGCCCCTGCCGCACTGGTCAGTCTTTCAGGAATCATCATTTGATAAAAAATTACCCCGCCTTCATTTTCCTTTCCGACCAAGTATTCCTCAGGTATACGACAATCTTTAAAGTGAACTCTGCCAGCTCCCCCTCCACGGGATCCCATCAAGCCGTACGCGTATTCAATTCGAACACCTTCTCCCCTAGGAACAATAAACGCACTAATTCCTTTATAGGATGGTGCATCTTTATTGGTTCTGGCATACACCAGAAAATAATCAGCCCCTTCTGCTCCAACGACGAAGCGTTTTTGGCCATTCAAAATATATTCAGAACCTTCTTTTCTCGCATAGGTCGTGGTTCCAAAAAAGTCCGAACCTCCCCTCGGCTCAGTAAGGGCCTCGGCACAGGTTAGCCTCCCCTCCAGGGTAGGAATAAGGAACTTTCTCTTTAATTCTTCTGATCCAAATTTGGATATAGCTTCTCCAACAATACTGGGAAGTGAGTATAAACAGCCTAAGGCACTGCCTAAAACTCCGATTTCCTCTAAGACAGCCACTTCCGCTACCCAATTTAACCCCCTTCCCCCATACTCTTTTGGAAACCGAATCCCCAGCAGCTTATTCTTAGCTGCCTTTTCTATAAAGCTACGAGGATATTGAATTTTATCACTATCCATATCAAGAAGCATTTGCCGTGGCACATCGTCCTTAACAAACCTTCTTGCCTCTTCCCGAATATCTTCTGCTTTTTTATCTAATAAAAAATCGTACATTTCCTTTACTCCTCCTAAGATTATTTTGTATTTATGTGATTACCTCTTTCCTTTAATTTGGTTTTTAAGATTTTTCCGGTGGCATTTCGTGAAAAGCCTCTGGAGTAAAAGCAGGAGATAATAGATGGGTGGCTATACCTCCCATTTTCATTTATTCATTTCTTTTATCCCTAGATTTCTTCTCTTTGTTTTGTATAAACGAGTTGACAATATGAATAGGAGACATTTCTCCCAAGGAAAATAGTTCAATGGGATCCCTTTTGGGAAAAAGGTAACGAGTAATTTCTTTTACTGTCCATCCCTGTTGATAAAACTCTAAAACCATTTGTTCCAGTTTTTCCAACTCATCCAATTTCTTCTGGATACCAGCCTTGCCATCTGATACTTTTCCGGTATGAGCACAAAAGAGAGTATTAAAATCTAATGATAATACACGGCGCAAAGAATCCATCAAAAGAGGCATTGACTCCCAGGCTATTCCCATTTTTTTCTTTATGCCCAAAAATAGATCTCCGGTGAAAAGCCAACCATGGTTTGGTTCATAAAGAACAATATGGTCATCTGCATGACCAGGGGTATCAATAACCTGAAACTGATACCTCTCAGTTACTACAACTGGATCTAAAGGAAATCCATGAAAAGGTTCCGGTGTTCCCCAGAACAGTTTTCGATATAGGGGAAGCTTGAAAAACTGTAGGGTTTTTGAAACTGCTTCAGGGTGGACATAGATGGGCACTCTTAAATTTTTTTCTATCCAGCCAGCTGATCCAATATGATCTTCATGAATATGGGTGATTGCCACCTGATGAATAGGTGATTGAATTAAAAGGGGAATCGTTTCCTTTTGCAATGTTTTTGGCCCAGTATCAATTAACAGCCCATCTATCAGGTAAAGAAAAACCTTCATAGAAACCCCGAAAATATTTACCCGTCCTTCTAAAATTGATACATCTCCATCATTTCTTAGAGAGAGCACCGTACCTCCTCCCAACGAATTGCTTGATTTTTCAGTTAATCAATGGATCTGTTTTTGCTGATGCATCTTCTGTTCAAATTGCTCCTTTAATTGACATAGGTCTTCCCTGAGCTGCAATAATTCTTCAATTTTCTGATCAATCTCCTTAATTTTCTCCCTCCCATACTGTATGGTCTTCTCCAATTGTTTATATCCGGTACGGTCCTCATCAAACAATTCAATCATTTCTCTGATTTCATCAAGTGAGAATCCAAATCTCTTTCCCCGTAAAATCAGTTTTAGCCTTGTACGATCTTTTTTGGTATATTGGCGAATTCCTGATAAGGTCCTGCCCGGTCTGATTAATCCCACCTCCTCATAATATCTGATTGTTCTTGTACTGATATCAAACTCCTGGGCTAAATCAGAAATCGTGTACAATTTCACGTTGTCGAATAAGGCTCCCTTCTATTTTATAAATTTTTATACTTTTCAGCTTTGTTCATATTTTATTTAACCTTTACGTTAACGTCAATGAATAAATCATGCAACTAACCCATTTCAGCAAAAAATTTAAAGGGAGCCCTTGACATTAATATAGAAATCTGTGCATAATAATTAAATAAGAAAAACTTCTAACAGAAAACCTTTTAATCATGTTGTATAAGTAAGAATTACACATAGATGAGTGATGAGAGGGAATAGTACGATAGATCTGTGATGATTAGAGAACAAGGCCCAGTGGCTGAAAGGCCTTGTCTTCACAACATCGGAACCCGCCCTTGAGCTTTCAGGGATGACCTGAACGGAACACCCCGATACGGTGAATCAAGTTTTGGGCTGACAGCCAATTAAGGTGGTACCGCGGAAGACCTTCTTTCGTCCTTAGGGATGAAAGGGGTTTTTTATTTTTCACCACGAACGAAAAGGAGGTTATTCATATGCTAGATCTTCAGTTAGGTTTCATTGGAGCCGGTTCGATGGCCGAGGCGATGATTACCGGAATATTGCGAAATCAATTGCTCAAAAAGGATAATATATGGGTAACCAATCGTGAAAACAAAGTAAGACTAGATGAACTGCGCAATAAATACGGAATTCAGATGACAGAGGATAAGAAGGAACTGCTTAAAAAGGTTCAAGTGGTGGTTTTGGCGATGAAGCCAAAGGATATGGAGCATGCCCTTGATGAACTAAAGGAATGGATTTATCCAAGTCATCTCCTAATCTCAGTGGCTGCGGGAGTCTCAACTCAAGTAATTGAAGAATCTTTTCCATATCCTGTACCGATCATTAGGGCAATGCCCAATACATCTTCAACCATTGGTCTTTCCGCTACAGCCCTTTGTAAAGGTAACTGGGCTACTCCGCATCATATAGAAACAGCCAAAGAAATCTTTCGGGCCATTGGATCAGTCTGTGAAGTGGAAGAAAAAGATATTGATATCGTAACCGGCCTTTCCGGAAGCGGACCAGCGTACGTGTATTATTTGGTTGAAGCCCTCATGGGCGCAGGAATCAGAGAAGGACTGGAGCCGGAGGTTGCAAGGGAGCTAACAATTCAGACCCTTTTAGGAGCTGCTCAAATGCTAATTACCACGAAGGAGGAGCCGTCCTTACTGCGGAAAAAAGTAACTTCCCCTGGCGGCACCACGATGGCAGGCTTACAAACGCTGGATGACTACCGTTTTGTAGAAGCCATTCACTCTGCCGTAGCCCGGGCCACGGAGAGATCCCGTGAAATGGGGCAATTTATCGTTAATGCCCGGGGCAATCGATCCGTTGAAATCACCAACCAGAGTAATTTGTAACATATCCATTCCCCCTTTGTTCGGGGGAATTTGTTTGCATCAATCGTTCTTTTCTTAAAAAAGAGCACCTCACATCATCATCTTGTGAAGTGCTCTTTATCTTATATTCCTAATACTTCTTCCAGTTTAGGTTTTACATTTTTAAATCCGCGGTCTCCAGCAGCCCTATATTTTAAATGTCCATTTGCATCGAAGATAAAGAAGGCAGGGACGAATTCATTTTCAAATGCTTCAGCGATCTTGTGCATGTTGTCTATGGCAACAGGTTGTGCGATGTTGTATTTATCAATATCAGCCTTTACCTTCTCTACATCGGTATCACTTTCTTGTCTAGGCATATGGATTCCTACCACTTGTAAACCATGTTTTGCAAACTCTTCTTTATACTGAACAACCTCAGGCATGGTTTCATGACATATATGGCAGGATACGGCCCAAAAATGGACAAGAACTGGACTGCCTTGTAATTCATTGGTATTTGTCATTCCATTAAGCCATTCTGTTGCCCCTTCCAATGATGGGATAGGGGTTCCCAACCTCATTGGCATACCTTTTCACTCATTTCTTACAGAGTTTTTTGACCGGGTTTCCAGTTAGCGGGGCAGAGTGAGCCAGTCTGTAATGCTTCAAGAACACGTAACGTTTCATCTACACTGCGTCCAACATCCAAATCATGGACGACTTGGTAGCGAAGAATTCCTTCCGGATCAATAATGAACAAACCTCTCAATGCAATACCCTTTTCTTCAATTAACACATCATATTGACGACTTACTTCTTTTGTGATGTCACTAGCTAATGGGTAATTCAAATCTCCCAATCCATTTTGATCCCTTGGAGTGTTGATCCATGCACGGTGGCTGTATACGCTATCTGTGCTTACTCCAAGAATCTCAGCATCTAAATTCTTAAACTCCTCTGCCCTGTCGCTTAATGCAGTAATTTCAGTCGGGCAAACAAATGTAAAATCAAGTGGATAGAAGAAAAGTACCAACCATTTTCCACGATAGTCAGCAAGCTTTACTTTTTCTTTAAGAGTTTCAAGATTTTTGGTACTCTCCATTTCAAAATCAGGTGCAGGACGACCTACTAATGGCATAGGTGATGACCTCCTCAATTTCCTAGTTTTGGTTTATCAACTTTCCATACATAATAATATAGTTAATTTTATTTTGTGTCAATATAAAATTATAATTATTTTAATTAACTATATCATTTTTTTCATTCCTCTAGTATCATTACCTATTTTTTAAAAATTACTCAATTTATTGGGCATTGACCATCAATAATAAAAAAATAACCGTGAGATAAATGATTGAATATCTGAACATGATATTCGCCCATTGAATATCTTTTTCTTCCTTTATAAAGACCCCTTTAACAGCCAAGGCAAGATAAATTATTCCCAGAATTCCGGTTACCCATAAATAAAGAGCCCCTACTACCTGATAATAATATAGCAGAAGTGAAACAGGAACCAGTGCTGCCGTATAGAATAATATTTGCCTCTTTGTTCCCTTAAAGCCAATGACAACAGGTAGCATAGGAATATTGACCCGCCGGTATTCCTCCACCCTTCTCATTGCCAAAGCCAAAAAGTGGGGTGTCTGCCATAAGAACATGAAGGAAAAGAGTGTCCAGGCAACGATATCCAAAGATTCAGTTACAGCAACATATCCTGTCAAAAGAGGCATAGCCCCGGAAATGCCTCCAATGACGGTATTTAAAGTTGTAGTTCGTTTAGACCATGCAGTATATAGAACTACATAATCAAACAGCCCGATAAAAGCCAATATAGCGGCCAATGGATTAACTCCAAGGGTTAATATTCCTTCACCTAAAATCGCAAAGATGATTCCTAATACCGTAGCTCTACGGGATGAAATCCGGCCATTGGTAATGGCCCGGTCTTGGGTTCTTTCCATATATTTATCAATATCTCTATCGAATACATTGTTTAATGTGGTGCCAGAAGAGATAACCAATGTAATTCCAACCACCGTCCACAATAACGTCCACAGGGAGCTGGTAGTGAACCAACTTCCTCCCATCGCCAACATAAAACCGGCCAGTGTCCCCAATACGTTGGAGGAAGTAATCCCAGGCTTGGTCATCATGATATAATCTTTAATGGATGCTTTCGCTTTGACCGTATCCCTCACGCTATGATCAACGGAGCTTTCAATGGAAATGGAACGTTCCAAAGGAAAGACCTCCTTTCTTTAATCAGTCAACAACTTGAATCAGAATGATCATTCTTTTCTTTTATAACGAAATATTCACCAAAACCAGCTTTTCCGACAATGTAGGCCCCAACGGTTAATGTGATGGTGGCAATTATCATGTGTATTGATGATGAATAAACAGCTATCTTTGTTACGACGGTCATAAATCCGACTATAGTTTCAAACACAACAAGAATGACCAGAATCAATGATGAGCGTACAAGTACTTTCTTTTGGAGGGCATGAAAGAAAACCCATGCTACCGCGACAGCTACACCCAATGAGACAATTCCATGGATAAAGTAGAGAAACTGTGAAAGGGGAATAGAGTGAAACAGCCTTTCAGATCGTTGAATTCCCATGACGATTTCACTGGCTCCGCTATGCTTAAAAAATGCGCCCAAAACAATTTGAAAATATAAGAAACTAATTGCGAATAAAGAAGGAATATATAACCTCTTTAATTTTTTCTGCTGATCGATATCAGCTTCCTCCATTTTTTCTACCGGCTTCCGCTTTAAAGCAACAGTAAGTAAAACTAAGCTAACCAACAATGCTAAACTAATGGATACATCCAATGTGGTAAATCCTGGAGGAGTGTTTAATAAAACATTTAATCCCCCAGTAAACGCTTGGGTAAACAGCAGGAGCACACTCAAAGGTGCGAGAACTTTTACTGACTTTTCTCCGGGTCTCTTTTTTCTCCAGGCCACAAAAAAGTTAATGAGGATTAAAAAACCCAAACCGCCCGTAAAAAGCCGATGGCTGTATTCAATGACAACCAAAGGATCAGTGAAATCAGGAATCAAACTTCCATTACAATACGGCCAGTCTGAGCCGCAGGCATCACCGGCTTCCGTGGCTACTACTAAGTTCCCTAGAAATAACACGATAAAAGTGAATATCGTTGTGATAAAAGAAACGCGATGTCTCACTTGAGAATCCCCTTATCTATATGAATTGAGTATCAGATACCAATATGCAATCTGATTAATTGGGCAGAATCGCTTTTATCAGACTGGTAGTGGTCCCGCTAGGATAAACCTCATACAAGACAATATAGAGAATGACGCCAGTGATTACAGAAGCAAACCATATCATGGCGGACCAAGGACCCAGTCGCTTATGGAGTGAGAATTTTTTATTGAATGCCAAATATAACGTGATCACCCATAAAACGGCTGAGATCGTGACAAGAATAATATGAAAGAATAGAAAGATTAAATAATATCCTTTCAATTCATCCGGACCGCCAAATGGGGTATTCCCTATAACCAGAGTCCGAGTGACATATATGACGAAGAATCCAGTAGCAAAAAGAAAGGCGAAAACCATCACTTTTCGATGTGAATTGGTTCTACCAGCCCTTACAAAACGCCAACCTACTGCTACCAAAATGGCGCTGATGACATTAAATGAGGTTCCAATTAACGCTAAGATTTGTGACATATTTATCCCTTCCATCATCTGTTGTTAAAATTACGAGATCGGCTCTGGTTCTTCCTTCTCCTTTTCTTTTCTCACCCATTGGAAAAAGGTATATGCCAATGCTGTACCCAATGCAATTTCCTGCATAATCTTCATGATCACTCCGCCCAATTGCTGATCATCCAGTGTAGGTAAGAATGCAAATAATTGCGGAACTCCAACATACGACTGATACAACACCGAATCAGCCAAAATAATTAATGCGCAGGCCGGATATAAAAGAATTCCGTTTCCGACAATTTGGGCAAACTTCAACAGATCGGACAAGCGATTCATTTCAGGCAAGGGACCAATAATCGGCCACCACATCAAAAAAGATGTCGCGAACAAGATCACTTGGTAGATGGTTCCGATGACAGGGTTGATCATCATCATATCAAAAATCTTTGGTATATGGTAAAAGGAGAACAGGACATTAAACAACATGATTGCAATTAATGGATGAGTGAAAAACTGAAGCAATTTTTTTATCAATAACTTCTCAATCACCCAACGTATCAACCAAGAAGGAGTCCCAATAAGAAGTAAAGGCGGTACAAACAAATATAAAAGGGCCTGCTGAAACATATGGGCACTGAAAAGATATTGATGTCCGATTAGGTCTAAAGGACTTCCTTTACTTAGATAAAATAGAACCAACCCCAGGTAGAACAGCAACATTTTCCCTTTGGCAACCGGTGTGCTATTGGAGACATAATGTTGATAAGGCCCAACGACAGCGGTATATAAAATACCGAGACTAATCGTGAATACGAGAAGAAAGGGACTCCACAATTGTGTAAAACTATAGTTATCCCAAAGCAAAACTACCACCATACCCAATAAGCAAATGCTATGACCGTCACGACAACTACCAATAGTCCACTTCCCAAGAAAAGCAATGGATATGAATGACCTCTTTCACTCATATGCATCCAATAAAAAAGCTGGAAAGCAACCTGAATAACAGCTAGCAGTAAAATAAACGGTACTGCAAATGCTGCTGATACTTCCTCACTGGCAACTGCCCAAAACGCGAGTAAGGTGACAAGCAAAGATAATATAAATGAAATCACATGCGGTTTTGAACTTTTGTAAGGTTGTGTTTGATTATCCATGGTTTAACCCACCTTTCCCATCAGATACACCACCGTAAAGATAAATACCCAAACCACGTCTACAAAATGCCAATAAAGACTTGCCACAAAATATTTGGGTGCAGTAACCACATTAATCCCCTTTTGTTTGGATTTTAGAAGAAGGGTTGATATCCAAAGTACTCCAAAAAGTACGTGTGCACCATGAAAGCCTACCAGAGTATAAAATGCTGACGCAAAGGCACTGGTTGTATATCCCAAACCTTCATTCAGATATTCAGCAAACTCATAAACTTCTAAACCTAAGAAAGCCAATCCCAAAACAACCGTAACCAAAAACCATATCTGCATCATACGAAGATCGTTTCTATGCATGGCCATAATTGCAAGAACGCTTGTCATGCTGCTTGTCAAAAGAATAATCGTGGCCAGGAAAACAACTGGTAGTCTAAACAGATCCTCGGCTCCCGGTCCGGAAAGGGTTTGACTACGCAAAGCGAGAAAAACAGCAAACAATGAACCAAAAAGCACAGTTTCCCCGCCTAAAAAGAACCAAAATGCCAGAAATTTATTTTTACCTTCCAACGTTGCTTTTTCCGGTTCAGGAGGCAAAGTGGATTTTACATGTTCTCCGATTCCGATCATGCTGTTATCCCCCTATCTCTCTCCGACATTTCATCGGGCTTGATATGATATCCATGATCATCTTTTATGGAGCGAATAAACATACATGCAAAAGTGATGAGAAGACCAGCTCCTGCAATATAATAGTTGTGATAAATAAAGCCAAAACTTGAGATAAACAACCCCAAAGACATGATCAAAGGCAGAATGGATGGAGAAGGCATGTGAATCTCTCCTAGGGGCTCAGACGGTTTCATCTCTTTATTTCCTGCCATCTTTTCTACCCAGTAGGCATCCAATCCCCTAATTTGTGGAATTTGTGCAAAATTATACTCCGGTGCTGGTGAAGAAATCGACCATTCCAATGAACGTCCATCCCACGGATCATTCACCGCCCGTTCTCCGCGTTTTGTTGTCCAAATGACATTAAATAAGAAAACTATCACCGCAGCACCCATAAAAAATGCTCCAACGGTACTAATGAAATTTCCAGTATCTAGTCCTTGATTAGGCAGGTAGGTAAACACGCGGCGCGGCATTCCCCACACTCCAAGCAAATGCTGGGGGAAGAATGTGATATGAAAACCAATAAAAAACAGCCAGAAATGCCATTTACCAAGGGTTTCGTTTAGCATACGACCAAAAATTTTCGGCCACCAATAATAAAGTCCGGCAAACAGACCAAACACCGTTCCGCCAAGAATCACATAGTGAAAATGGGCAACCACAAAATAACTGTCCTGGAATTGGAAATCTGCCGGTGCCATGGCAAGCATTACCCCGGTTACCCCTCCCATAACGAAGGAAGGAATAAAACCAAGGGCAAAAATATTTGCAGTTGTGAAACGAATCTGTCCACCCCATAAAGTAAACAACCAGTTAAAGATTTTAATCCCTGTAGGCACAGCAATCGCCATGGTGGCTACAGCAAAGATAGAGTTGGCAAGGGGTCCCAACCCTACGGTAAACATATGGTGAACCCAAACCATGAATCCTAAGAAGCCGATGAGTACGGTTGCAAATACCATAGAATGATACCCAAATAATCTCTTTTTAGAAAATGTTGGTATGACTTCAGAAAAGATTCCAAAGGCAGGCAGAACCAAAATATACACTTCCGGGTGACCAAAGATCCAGAACAAATGCTCCCAAATGACAACATTTCCACCACCAGTTGGATCGAAGAAATTGGCATCAAATAAACGATCAAAAAACATTAAGAACAATCCTACGGTTAACGGAGGAAACGCAAATAAAATCAGTGCTGAAATCACAAAGGAAGTCCATGTAAACAACGGCATACGCATAAAAGTCATGCCTGGGGCACGCATATTGATAATGGTAACCAGGAAGTTAATTCCACCCATTAACGACCCGGCCCCGGAAATTTGCAACCCGAGTACATAATAGTCAAGTCCCGTTCCTGTATAAAGACTGGACGAGGAAAGGGGGGCATAAGCCGTCCATCCTCCTTCAGGTGCACCGCCGGCAAACCAACTTACATTTAGCAGGATTCCGCCTAAAAAGAATAACCAAAATCCCAATGAATTAAGAAAGGGAAAGGCTACATCCCTCGCACCAATTTGCAGTGGAACAACAGCATTCATAAATCCAAAAATGGCCGGCATGGCCACAAAGAAAATCATGGTCGTTCCATGCATGGTCATCAATTGGTTGAAGGTCGAACCTACGAACAAGTCATTGTTTGGATACATTAACTGTAGGCGCATGAGAAAAGCCTCAATTCCACCAATGACAAAGAACAAACCCGCTGCTGCAAGATACATGATTCCTATTTTTTTATGGTCAACGGTGGTTAACCAATCCCATATACCTGTTCTCTTATTTATGGATAATGAATGAGACACATTTTACCCTCCTTCTTCAAAACACATGCTGTTGCAAGGAATTATCGCTTTAGATTCACTAAATATTCGACCAAACCCGATATTTGTTCGTCGTTTAAGTTAAGGTTAGGCATTTTATTTCCCGGTTTTACTCCTTGCGGATCCTTTAACCACCGCTCAAGATTCTCCTCGTTAAACTCCAGAATACCCGCAATTTTTTGTCGGTCGCCAAATGTAGACAAATCAGGGCCAAAATTTCCGCCAGTACCGTTTACAGCATGGCAGGTAATACAGCTTTGATTAAAAAATTCTTCTCCCTGCTTGGCCAAATCCGCATCTACGGTTTCAGTAGGCGGCGTCTTCATTTCCTTTACCCAGTCCTCAAATTCACCTGATGAAACGGCGATTACACTAAAATCCATCAAGGCATGGGATGCCCCACACAGTTCAGCACATCTTCCCTGATATACTCCAGGTTCATCTGCTTCAAGCCACATTTTGTTTACCATTCCTGGATTGGCATCAATTTTTCCTCCCAGGGCAGGCACCCAAAATGCATGAATGACATCAGCGGAGGTAATTTCAAACTGAATCTTTTTCCCCGTTGGAATATACAATTCCTGGGCAGTTTTTATTCCCAAATCCGGATATTCAAACTCCCACCAGAATTGATGAGCAATAACCTTTACCCGCACCGTGTCACTTTCCCCGGAGTAGTCTTTAGCAAGAGTAAACGTTTGACTAACCATGGGTACGGCAAGAATAATTAGGAGAATGATTGGAATGACCGTCCATAAAATCTCCAGCTTTGCGCTTCCTTCCACCTGTTCAGGAATTCCATCCTGATTTGGTCTTTTTCGATAGCGAATCAGCACATAAGTAAAAATAATGGCTACAACGAGAACCACACCGATCATAATGTACAAACTAAGCTTTATTAGAGACAATTGCATTTCTGCAACTGGACCTTTTGGGTCCAAAGCAGATAAGTAAGGCTTTCCACAGCCTGTCAGCGTCAACATCATCACCCCGATCAATGGGATCAGACGCTTTACATGTTGCCATTGAATCATCAGACATTCAAACCCCGCTTCCTTTATACTTTTTCCTTCATGCGTACCCATCTTTCTCTAAAAACTTTGTGGTCATGGTATAATATTGTTTATACTGTTTTTATGGTGATAATGATTCTAAATCGATTCTATTTTACATCCCCTGCTGTGTCAAGCATACAAACCAAATCCCATCATTTTATATTATTAAAATTATTATAAGCTAATAATAATTATTTGTGTATAAAAAAATAAAAAGTTGGTTCAAAAAACCAACTTTTAGAAAAACAGGGCTTATCGCCAGGATTATCCCATCGTTATTTTCTTTTCTTTGCTATCAGAAAATGAATTTGCTTCTGTTGCTAATGTCCTCTTGCCTCTTCGCTGGGACAAATAAACTCCGGTAATCACCAGAGTTCCGCCAATGATTTGCGGGGAACCAATTCTTTCTTCCAAAAAAATGATACTAAAAACAGAGGCAAAGACAACAATTAAATTCAAAAAAATAGAGGCTTTCGACGGGCCCGCCATCATCACGGCTTTATTCCAGCAAATAAACGAGAGAATAGAAGGAAAAATGCTGATATATGCCAGTGAAAAAATCTGGCTGAGAGATATCCCTTCCCTCGGAATTTTGTCCCATTCCCCCCAGAGGAAAGGAAGGAGAAACCCTATCCCCAAAAACATGGTAATCAGAAATGTCCCCTTTAGCGGAAACATCTTACCCCACTTCTTTGTAAGAACAGAATAGATGGACCATGAAAAAATAGCGGCCAACATGAACAAATCGCCTCTATTAAACTGCAAAGTCATCAGATAATAGAAATTTCCCTTGGTGATAATCCACAGGACTCCAACCATCGAAAGAATAACTCCCATTAGTTGATAGAGAGAAAGTCTTTCCCTGAGAAACAAAAGTGATAAAATAATGACAAAAATCGGAGTCATTGAGTTCATCAAGGAAGCATTAATGGCTGTTGTATACTGCATAGAAGCATAGGCCAGAGCATTAAATGCGGCTATTCCCGTCGCCGCTAGGGCCAAGGTGATCTTCCACTGTTCCAGGAATATTTTCCTGTGAATCCAAAATTCCTTCCAGGCAAAAGGAAGCATCACCAGAAAAGCAATCGTCCAACGAATCACCGACATGGTTACCGGTGGAAAATAAGAAACGAGATACTTGCCCACGGTAAAATTGCCTCCCCAAAACAGCGTAGCAAGTACAAGCAATACATAAGGTGATTTCAACATGTTTTTTCCTCTTCCCTAATCAAACTCATAAAAAGGTTTACATACTATATTTGATAAATCCCACGAAATTTTTCATTTAAATAGTTTATAAAACAAGATGCATCGGCCTCTTCACCAGTCGCTTGGAGAAGAATTTCCGAAGGGGTGAGCATCTTTCCATGGCGGTATATGTTTTGTGTAAGCCAAATTTTCAATGGATTGAATTGCCCAGAAGCAATGAGGTCCTCATAGTTTTCCAATTCCTTTTTCATGGTTTGGAGAAACTGGGCAGCGTAAATGTTGCCTAACGTATAGGATGGAAAATACCCGATCAGCCCTGCAGACCAATGAACATCCTGAAGGACCCCTTCACTGTCATTTTCAGGGACAATTCCAAGGTATTCTCTCATTTTATCGTTCCACAAGACAGGCAAATCCTTTACTTGAATTTCATTATTTAGCAGAGCCTTTTCCAGTTCATACCTCATGATGATATGCAGGTTATACGTCAGCTCATCGGCTTCAATTCGGATCATGGAAGGCTTCACTTCATTGATAGCTCGATAAAATTCCTCTACATTAACTTCATTAAACGGAGTCGGGAATAACTGGACTAAATTGGGATAAAAGAATTTCCAAAATGGCAGACTTCGTCCAACTACATTCTCCCAAAATCGGGATTGGGATTCATGAATCCCCATGGAGGTTCCCGTTCCCAATAACGTCCCAACCAGATCACGGGAAATACTTTGTTCATATAAAGCATGACCTCCTTCATGGATGGAGGAAAATAAACCCATGGTTAAATCATTTTCATAAAACTTGGTGGTGACCCGCACATCTCCGTAATTTAAGCTGGTACAAAAAGGGTGAACACTTTGATCTATTCTTCCTCCGGAAAAATCAAATCCTATACTTTCAAGCACCAGTCTGATCATCTTCTTTTGTTTTTCAATGTCAAAAGGTTGTTGTAAAAAACCGGTTTCCGGCCTGTTTGGCGAATCCATGATTTCTTTCAACAAAGGAACAATGTTATCCTTTAATTGGCTAAAGATCACATCCAACTTTTCCACAGTCATTCCCGGCTCATAGTATTCCAATAGAGCATTGTACCGGTTTCCTTCGTATCCCCATATTTCCGAGAATTCCTGATTAAAGGCAATCACTTTTTCCAAGTAAGGACGGAACAGATCAAAATTGGATTGTTCCTTCGCCTCTTCCCAGGCATTTTCCGAATTGGAGGTTAAAATGATATATTCCTGATATTTCTCCTGAGGGATCTTCTTGCTTCTTTCATATTCCTTCCTGCATTCTTTTATCATGGTTCTGCTGATATCATCCAGTTTCTCTTCCACCTCCGGTTGGGAGAGATATTGGATATATTCTTCCATTTGTTCAGAGGTGGTCATCTTAAAAACTTCTCCAGACAAAGTGCCAATGACCTCTGAACGCTGGGCCATTCCCTTTTTCGGGGCACCTGTTCTCAGATCCCAATACATTAATCCAATCGCTTCATTATAATGAGTGATTCTCTTTACATATTCTTTAAACTCTTTCAATTTTGCTTCCCATGAATTGACAGTCATATAAATCCCCTTTCTCAAAAATCATCTAGTTCACTTCCTTTCATTTTACAGGAATATTCCTTTCGGTTCACTAAATAAATGGATCTTGAACAAATAATGTCAAAATAAAAAAGCCCAAAAGGGGCTAATGGGTCAAAAAGTGCTATTCTTTTATGGAAAGGATAAATTCAGCTGCTTTTTCTTCATTTCCGGCAGCTAAACCACCCGGCATAGCTCCTCTTCCATTCTTTAAAACTTCAACAATTTCCTCTTTACTTAATGTTGTTGTTTTAAGATTGGGACCGATCCCACCTGATAAATCACTGCCATGACAGCTGGTGCATGTCTGGAGGTAACTTGGAATCGATACCGTGGTTATACTTCCTTCTACAGTTGGCTTTTCTACCGCTTTTTCCTCACCGTCTTTTTGATAATTCAAAGCAATGACACCCAAAATCACCGTTAATAAGATACTGGCTGCAGCAATGGATAAAAAGCCTTTTAACGGGCTCATCACATCAACCTCCTTTTAATCATCAATAAATAATTATTATTATGTTGGAGATTATATCATATTATATTTGCCAGTCAATTTCTTGTTCTCCAATTTTTTTTAGGAATTGATTAACTCTTGAAAAAGGGCGACTTCCAAAAAAGCCCCGATGAGCCGAAAAAGGGCTGGGATGTGGGGATTGAATGATATAGTGATGAGGGGATGTAATCAACTTCATCTTTTCTTGAGCATTCTTTCCCCATAGGATAAATGCCGCCGGAGTTTTTCTTTTATTTAACGTTTCAATCACCTTATTGGTGAATGTTTCCCATCCTTTTCCTTTATGGGAATTAGGTGATCCTGCCCTAACCGTCAAGACGGCATTTAGCATTAATACTCCTTGTTGGGCCCACTTGACCAAATATCCATGATTAGGAATATCACATCCTAAATCATCATGTAATTCCATAAAAATATTTTGTAGCGAAGGGGGAGGCTGAATCCCAGGCTTTACCGAAAAGCTTAAACCATGGGCTTGCCCAGGTCCATGATAAGGATCTTGACCGATAATCACCACTTTTGTCCCCTCATATGAAGTAAAATGAAGAGCATTAAATATGTCATGCATGTCGGGATAAATGGTCTTTGTCCGATATTCTTCAATAAGAAACTGCCTCAGGTTCAAGTAGTAAGGTTGCTTAAATTCCTCTTCCAATAATGGTTTCCAGTCATTTTTTAATATAGCCACCATTCACACATCCTAAAAAAAATTATTCATATGGTCGGAACTGAAGAATTTACTAAGGACAGCCTTCGAGTTCGTACAAAGGGAAGGAGCTAAAGAACGGTTTTAGCTCTCAAACTGACTCCATCATCAAAATGCCCAGATGTTTTTGAGAGCCCCGTTCATTTGCCTCTAAGCGGACTTATATCACTTCTATGACGAACTCGACTAGCCGACGTGTAAATTCTTTAGTTCCGTCTATGTGGATATTTTTCTTTTACTTAAAGAATCCCTGCTGAAGGATCTCCATGATTTCATCGATTTTCTCCTTCGGGATAGGCTCGCCCACTGCATAAATGGCGCCAGCTGCACACATCACCATCCTTGCCCCAATATGCTTGTCAATAGGGCGGAAAACCCCATTTTTTATTCCATTTTCAATCACCGTTTCTATATACCTTAGAAATTCCTTTTTTTGTTCCCGCAACCATTTGCGCAATTCTTCGTTAACAAATCCAAAATCCCTTGTAAAAATTTGTTCCATGTTTTTATTTTTTTCAATCAGCTGCAAATGGGATTGGAGAAAGGCACGAATCTTTAAGTCGGAAGAAGTTTCTGCTTCCATCTGATTTTTTACATGATTCACATAGAAAAGGATGCTCTCCTTTAACATTTCCCTTAACAGTTCTTCCTTACTTGAAAAGTACTCATAGACTGTGCCTTTCCCCACACCAGCGTGCTGGGCGATCTCTTCAATTTTTGTCATGTGAAACCCTTTTTCACTAAAGATGTTAAAGGCACTGTACAGGATGGATTCCCTTTTCCCCAAATCCAATTTTTTTTCCCACTTCATCAACGGAATCCTCCCCCCTCTAAATGTTGAACATGTTTATCTTGAATATCATCATCCCGATTATTTTTAATAAAAATGTTTTTTAGCCAATGGCCGAACCGATCAAGATAGATATACATGACCGGAACAAGCACCAACGTGACCAGTGTGGAAAATGATAACCCAAATACAATCACGGTAGCAAGTGGTGCTTGAACTTCAGATCCTTCACCAATACCAATTGCCAGTGGCATCATTCCAAGAATCGTGGTAAGGGTTGTCATGAGAATGGGACGAAGCCGTTGGGGTCCTGCCTGAAGAATTGCCGATTCCATAGATAAACCTCGACCTCTCAGGGTGTTTACGTAATCTACCAAGACAATGGCATTGTTCACCACAATTCCCGCCAGCATAATGATTCCAATAAACGCTGGTACGCTAAGGGGACGCCCAGTAAGTACCAAACCCAGAACCACTCCTATAAATGTGGCTGGCATACTGAACATGATTATAAAGGGATATAACGCGGACTCAAATTGCACGGCCATAACCGCATAGACCAGAAAGATTGCCAAAAGCAGTGCAAGGGACAGATCACTAAAGGACTCCATCATCTCCTGGTTTTGACCGCCGATGGTTATCCCGTATCCTTCAGGGAGCATCATTTGATCCAATTCTTTACGGATATCCTTTGTCACACTGGACAGATTACGATTGATGATATCCCCTGTTACACTAACCCCTCTCTCTTGATTTTGCCTGTTAATGGTACTCGGACCATCCACAACCTCAAAATCGGCAACGGCAGACAGTGGGATATTTATGCCCATTGGGGTCATGATCGTCAAATTTTTAATACTGTTTATATCCCTTCGATTTTCTTCTGGGAGAATAACATTGACATCAATTTCTTCACCATCCACCTTCATTCTGGTCGCTACCTGGCCGTTAAATCCGGTACGGACCGTTTGCATCACAGAATTAAATGTTAATCCATATTTCGTGATAATATCACGATTAATCACAACCTGTAATTCAGGCCTTGCCTCACCCAAAGAGCTGCTCACGTTGGTGGTTCCAGGAACAGAAGAAACGATCGTTTCCACTTGTTCGGACAAGGATTTTAGAATTCTTAAATCTTCTCCCGTAATATCAATGGAAATCGGTGAACCGCTCATATTACTGCTTTGTAAGGATGATGCATTGATATCGGCATCAGGAATTTTCAACCCGTATTCATTGATACGTTCAATCACCTGGGAAGTGGTAATGTCCCTTTCACCGGAAGGCACCAAGCGAACATAGATGTTTCCAATGTTGGGACTGTTTCTTGTAGGATCATTGGCCATCCCGCTTCCACCAACCGTGGAAAAAATATAATCCACACCAGGTATTTTTAACAGAAACCCTTCCAAGTCACTGATAACTTCTTTCGTTTTCTCCAACTGATACCCCACTGGCATTGTAACGGAAATCATTAATTCTCCCTGATCAAATGCTGGGATAAATTCCATGTCCACCAATGGGACTAATGCAAAACTGGCAACGAGTAATGCCAGAAAACCGAATACAACCGTCTTCTTATGGATGATCGCCCATTTTAAAAGTCTTTCATAATACATGATTAAGTGACTTAATCCCCGGCCAAAAGCTTCGCTGATTCGTTGGAAACCCTTTTGTTTTTCCCGCTTCACCCCAACCAATAATCGGCTTGAAAGCATAGGAATCAGGGTGATTGACACAGCCAATGATGCCAATAGTGAAAAGGTGACGGTTAAGGCTAATGGACGAAAAATCTCTGATGCGATCCCTTGGGTAAATACGATGGGGGCAAACACCATCACGTTTGTTAATACAGATGCAATCACTGCACCCTGAACTTCAGTGGCTCCCATTTTGGCCGCTTCAATCAAACCATAACCTTGCTCCCGATATCTGTATATATTCTCCAATACCACAATAGAGCTGTCCACCATCATGCCAATTCCAAGGGCCAAACCACCCATGGAGAGAATATTAATCGTTTCTCCAGTGAAATAGATCATGGTGAAGGTGGAAATCAAGGCAATCGGAATGGAGACTCCTATAACGATCGTACTTCGTATATTACGTAGGAACAAATAAAGCACCAGGATGGAAAAAATAGAACCGAGAAGCATGTTCGTTACAACCCGATTGATGGATTGTTTAATGAAAAAGGATGTATCCATCACCGTATTCAGCTGTATGCCAGCTGGCAAATCGCTTTTCAGGTTCTCCATTTCCTTTTGAACCAATGAAGCAACCTTCACTGTATTCCCATCAGTTTGTTTAAAAATATCCAGGCCGAGAGCGGGCTCTCCATTTACCAACGTATAAGTCCTCTGTTCTTTGAAGGTATCTTTCACATCTGCAATTTCAGATAGCTTTATCGTTTGCCCTGTCGATAATGGAAGATTAATATTGCTGATTTCATCGGCATTTTGAAATTCGCCGGTAACCCGCAATAACATATCTTGTGATCCTCGGGTAAGACTTCCTGCAGAAACACTCATATTTTCTCCGGAAATCATTTGCACAATCTGCCCGATGGCAAGACCGTAGCCATTTAATTTGGTAGGATCTACCTCCACCCTAATCTCCCGGGTTTTACTGCCGGTAATATTCACTTGGGCCACCCCTGGAATTCGCTCGATACGGGGTTGAATCATTTCTTCAGCCACCTGTGTCAGCCGAACTTGATCCACATCCCCCGATAAGCTTAACTGCATAATCGGAAATGAATTGGGATCAAACTTAAGCATGGCTGGATCTTCTGCATCATCAGGCATAAAGCTTCTGACCGCATCAACCTTATCCCGCATATCCAAAAGTGTAGAATCTATATCGATCCCGAAATTAAACATAAGAACAATGACGGATTGGTTGGGTGCTGATATGGATTGAATCGTATCCAAACCTTCAATGGTACTGAGTGACCGCTCCAAAGGTTTGGTCACCAGCTTTTCCACTTCTTCAGGCCCTGCCCCGTTATAAGAGGTCATGACAACGGCAACGGGAAGCTCCAATTTGGGCAGCAGATCTACGGCTAATCCCCTAAGTGAGACGACTCCCAACAGCATTACCGCAATGACGATGATAATGACTCCCACTGGACGTTTGACTGATGTATTGATGAGACTCATATTATTTTCCTCCCGTCACACGAACGGCATAACCATCTTTCAGTGTATACTGCCCTTTAATGACAATTTGTTCACCCTCGGTTAAACCACCCTCGATGACAACAAATTGGCCATTTTCTTTGCCAGTCGTCACTTCTCTCTTTTCAGCCCGATCATTATTGACGACAAAAACGTATGATTTCCCCTCAGACATGATGACGGCATCAATGGGAACAAGGATTTGCTCCTTACTTTCACTCAGTTTGTTCAATAAGATTTCTGCAATCATTCCGGGTTTAACAACCTCTGGTGCTTCCTGAACCTCAATTTCAATCGGATAGGAGCGTGATTGGGAACTAGTAACCGGACTTACAAACCTGACCGTTCCAGAGAGTGTTTTACCCACAGATTTTACCTGAATCTCCAGCTGTTGTCCTTCTTTCACATAGATCAATTGATCTTCTGAAATGTTCGCTTTAACGATTAACGGTTTTGTCTGCATCATAGTCATAAAGGGAGCTTGTGGGGACGTAAATTCTCCTTCATCTGAACCAATCATCACCACTTGGCCGGTAATGGGTGCCTCAATCACCGTATTGGCCAATTGATCCCGGGCAATCTGTAATCCCACTTCCGCCTGTTTCACTGCCGCTTCCAATGTTTTTATGTTTTCTGTCCGATTGGCGCTGTTTAAGCTTTCCTGTGCCATGTTAAGGCTGGCTTCGGCCTGTTTTAATCCGGTTTCGGCTTGCTCAAACTGCTGTTTTGAAATGGCCCCTTGGTCATACAGCACCCTCATTCGTTCGTAATTAATCTTTGCATTTTCATACGCCAGTTGAGCATTCTTTAGATTTTGTTGGGCCTGTATGATGCCGCTCTCCCGACTAGCTTTTGCATTGGCCAAGTTGGCTTGGGCCGATTGCAATGCTGCTTCCGCCTGCTTTACATTATTCAAAATATCGGATTGATCCAATTGGGCTAAACGCTGCCCCTTTTCAACCCAATCCCCTTTTTTCACATAGATGCGCTCAATTTTTCCAGTCAGTTTCGATACAACGGTCACTTCTTTAATTGCCGTAATATCACCGGCAATAATCAATTCATCATTCACTTTTCCTTTTTCTACTGGAGCGATTTCAACCGGGTAAACCTGTTCCGAAGGTTCAGCATTGGTTGATTGCTCCCTCAATGCTGAACATCCCGTTAAAATCAAAATAAATAATGCCCCAATAAAAAGGGATACCATTCTTTTATTCATCCCTGTTCCTCTCCTTTTAAGTTCATCATATATACTGTTAAAACTGACCGGTCGGTCACTACGGAAGAGTATATAGTACTTCAAACCATACGTCAATGGGGGGTAATAAACACAATAGCTATAAACCCTATTCATTCATATTGGTGGAGGCGAACCGTTGCATGCTAAAATATATTGAAATAAAGTGCTGTTTGCCTAATACTATTACTATATTTATTTATGAAAGAGGGAATGAATCATCATGAATATATCATTAAAACAACCGATTACTACTATGAATGATCCTTGGGAAGCCTATACGGATGTAATTGAATGGGGAGAATTAGTCCTTTCTAATATAGAATTTACGACAACGAATATATGTAATATGCGTTGTAAACATTGTGCTGTAGGCAATATATTGACATCAAAAGATCCGAAGGCTTTACCTATTGAACTCATCCTTAAAAGATTGGATGAGATCCCCAATCTAAGAGCACTCAGTATCACAGGTGGAGAACCGATGTTATCTGCAAAGGGAATTGAAAACTATGTACTTCCAATATTAAAGTATGCCCATGAACGAGGAGTTCGGACACAACTTAACTCCAATCTTACCCTTGACCTAGAAAAATATGAGGAGATCCTGCCTTTTATAGATGTATTACATATTTCCCATAACTGGGGTACTTTAGCAGAGTTTGCAGATGTGGGATTTTTTTATATGGAGACTAAACCTACGCTTGAACAAATAAAAAAATATTACGATCGTATGTTTGAAAATAGTCGTGCTCTCGCAGAAAGGGGAGTATTTGTTTCTGCAGAAACCATGCTTAATCAAGTTACTATACCTCACTTAGAAAAAATTCACCGTGAAGTGGTTTATGATATGAAATGTCAACGGCATGAGATTCATCCGATGTATTCTAGTGATTTCGCTGCTTCTCTTGCCCCACTTTCTTTATCTGAGCTAAGGGAAGCCATACACCACTTGCTTGACATACGAAATCCAAACACATGGATGTTATTTGGAACGTTGCCTTTTTATGCTTGTAGTGATTTACAGGAGGACCATCAGCTACTAAAAAGATTGTATGAAAGCCCTAATGTAACCGTCAGGAATGATCCGGATGGTCGTTCTAGATTAAATGTGAATATATTTTCAGGTGATGTGATTATAACCGATTTCGGTGATCCTCCCCCACTTGGAAACATTCAAAGAGATTCTCTGGTTGATCTGTACGAAAAGTGGAAGCGTTCATCTCTTGCAAAACAATTAATTTGTCATTGTCCCAGCGTAAAATGTCTGGGACCAAATATTCTTGTTAAAAACGATTACTATCCTAATACGAATTTTCAAGAAAGGTCTGCAAAAACTCTTTCTTGTTGATCAGAAATATTACCTGAAGTAAACGAATAAACAAGACAAATTAGGCATTTCTTAAATATAAGAAAAAAAGGACGAACCTCATGCAGTTCGTCCTTTTATGATTATGGTGGAGGCGAGCGGAGTCGAACCGCTGTCCGAAGGTATCGCCACACAAGCTTCTCCGAGCGCAGTTACAGTTTTGATGTCACCTATTGAAACGCCCCGTAACCGGCTTTTCCATAGGTCAGCCTGATTGATCTCTTCCTTCGGCTCCAGGCGGAAGCCTCCGGCGTATCCCACTAAAGTTGACACCCGTTCACACTACATGGGCGATAGTGCGGCGGATGCTAGCTGCGATTAGGCAGCTAGAGCGTAATTGTTAGATTTGCCGTTTAAATTTGGCGTCCGCGTTTTTAACGAGTTCGCAGCCCCTCGGCTCGCTACTTATGCTCAAACTACCCCCGTCGAATCCAAAAACGCCCCCAAAATAATGGTGCAAAATACAGCATAACATAAATCAATCAATTGCTCTACAGGGAACTGCTTCCTAGCCCCTACCATTATAAAATACGTATTACGAAGGAAAAGGTTTCGCAAATCATCCCTTCCATTACTGAAGGACATCTATATCCAAAGCTTAAACTCTTTGTTTCTCCCTTAATGCCCGTGCGATTTCCCGATTGGCATCTTTCTTCTTCAAATCGGCCCGCTTATCATATAGTTTCTTTCCTTTGGCCAGTGCAATTTCCACCTTGGCAAAACCATTTCTTAAATATATCCTTAAAGGGACAAGGGAATAACCCTTTTCTTTAGTCGCTCCGATCAGCTTTGCAATCTCCCGGCGATGGAGCAGAAGCTTTCTTGTCCGGGTAGGATCAACATTAAACCGGTTTCCCTGTTCATACGGACTGATATGCATGTTGTGAAGCCATACCTCACCATTGGCAATTCTGGCAAAGCTGTCCTTTAAATTCACTTTCCCCTGTCGAACAGACTTTATTTCGGTGCCGGTTAGAACAATACCTGCTTCATAAGTCTCCTCAATATGATAATCATGCCTTGCCTTTTTATTCTGGGAGATTATTTTTTCCCCTTTTTGTCCCATACCAATCACTCCATCAAATCATGTACACCATAGAATACCAATTTTATTCAAATTCGTCAAATTAATTCTCAATCGCTCTCAGATAACTTTTACATAAAACTAACTTTAATAATTATTTTTTATTTTTTTTTGAATATACAAGCAGGAATGTCCTGTGTTGAAGAGAATAGAAGAGAAGGAAATTTATAGAGGAAGGGTTTTTGTATGGAAGATTTACCAGTTGCCTTAAACACAGGGCAAGATGAATTGATTAACAGCTGGTTTGAAGATTTGCAAAATCAATATCCCGTAGCAAATTCACTTGAGGATGAGTTGAAAAATCAAACAAAAGAGATCATCTCCATTCTTTTGATGGTCCTTAGTCGTATGGAAGAACCTGATGAAACTGAATCTTCAACTTATATGAGAAGTTGGGCAAACCAAACAGCCAGGTTTTATTTAAAAAATCATCTCCCACTCATCATGTTCTTCACGCACATGAAGCTGATGAACCAACACCTGCTCATGGGTACAGACCAATGCTATAAAAAACCCCTTAAAGGCTTGTTGGATCAGTTATTTCATCTTTCCATAGAGGAATACTCAAGAGAGGAAGCGAATCTTCTGTCATTATATAAAGCGAGAGTCAAAGAACTTCATGTAGAACAATATTCAGTTTTAGGAAAAATGGCAGCAAGCATGGCCCATGAGCTGCGTAATCCCCTCTTTGCCATGGAGGGATTTCTAAAACTGATTCGCAAAGAGACAAAAGAAAACACTGCAGTCCAACGTTATATTCAAGTCATTCTTGAAGAATACTCATATCTTTACCGCCAAATCAATCAATTTCTGAGTTTTTCCAAAAAGAAGTTGTTGGAAGAAAGATGGAATTATCATTCCATTCGCCAACTTGTAACAGAGGTCAGCCGCTTTGTAGAACCTCGCTGCCTGGATGAGAAAATTATTTTTACCATAAAAATAGATCTGGAAGAAGACGAAAAGCTGTATTGCCAAAAAGAAAATATGAAACAAGTTTTTTTAAATCTCTTCAGCAATGGAATTGATGCGGTAACCTTTTCAGATCAAGAAAAAAGAAAAATACATCTTCATGTAAAAAAAAGTCGTAACCACTACATTTTTTCTTTTGAAAATAACGGACCAACCATCCCTGAAGAAAATATAGGAAAAATATTTGACCCGTTCTTTTCCACAAAAAAAGATGGATTCGGCATTGGACTTTCTACCAGCCGAAATATCATAGAAAAGCACAACGGAAATCTTGTCTGCCACTCCAACGAACAAAGGACGTCCTTTCTGATTACACTTCCAATTTGAACCCAATGAAACCATAAACTACTCGTAAAGCCGCATAAGCGGCCTTTTTCTTTTCATACCCAATTTAACACACTCCCCAACTTTCCTTGTTACAACAGATATATATATACCATTACCAGGTATTATATTAACATAATTGAGATATGATGTTATAATAAATCTTGTATAAAACATATTTTTAAAAAAATATTTGCAATACCCTACATAGGTATTGTATAATGATTCTTGTAATCTGAAAGGAGGAGCATGTTTATGGGAGCACCCAAACTAGATGCAAATGCATCCAGACAGATATCCCTGAAAATTCATGGGATGACCTGTGCCAACTGTGCTTTAAAGATTGAAAAAAATTTAAAGAAGCTTCCCGGTGTCTCAGATGCCAACGTCAACTTTGCCGTGGAAAAAGCTACGGTGATATATAACCCCGATGAAGTGGGTCCTGCTCAATTTGAAGAAAAAATTGAGAAATTGGGCTATTCGGTGCCGAAATCCAGGGTAAAGTTAAAATTGGTCGGGATGACCTGTGCCAATTGTGCACAAAAGATTGAAAAGAAACTAAACAGTCTAAACGGCGTTTCAGCAGCTACCGTTAACTTTGGAATGGAAATGGCGATGGTGGAATATAACGAAAGTGTTATTAGTGTTGCCGAAATGAAGCAGGCCGTTGAAAAATTAGGGTACGAGGCTTTCTCTGCTGACGAAGAAGGCTCGGCCGATGCGGAAAAGGAAGCCAGAGAACGGGAAATTGCAAAGCAAAAGAAACTGTTTATCTTTTCTGCTATCCTCTCTGTGCCTCTTGTTCTTTACATGTTTGCAGAGATTTTCAAGTGGAACCTTCCGGCGATATTCTTTAACAAATATTTTCAGCTAGCCTTGGCAACACCCATTCAATTCTATGCCGGATGGCAGTTTTATGTCGATTCTTACCATAACTTGAAAAACAAGTCCGCCAATATGTCCGTACTGATTGCCATGGGAACCTCAGCCGCTTATATTTATAGTGTCCTTGCCACATTCTGGGGAGATGTCATCGGGGAAACGGCGGTTTATTATGAAACCGGAGCCGTCATCATCACCTTGATTATTTTAGGTAAGCTCCTTGAAGCGGTTGCCAAGGGTCGTACTTCTGAAGCCATCAAAAAATTGATGGGGCTGCAAGCAAAAACGGCCCGTGTCATTCGCAATGGTGAAGAAATGGATATTGCCATCGAAGACGTGATCGTGGATGACATTATTGTTGTTCGTCCCGGAGAAAAAGTTCCGGTTGATGGAATCATCGTGGAGGGTTCTTCCAGTTTGGATGAATCCATGCTCACAGGAGAAAGCATTCCTGTTGAAAAGAAAGTTGGAGATGAAGTGATTGGAGCTACCATCAACAAGCATGGTACCTTTAAATTCCGGGCAACAAAGGTAGGAAAAGATACCGCCCTTGCTCAAATCATTAAAATTGTAGAAGATGCCCAAGGATCAAAAGCTCCGATCCAAAGAATGGCAGACAAGATTTCATCCATCTTTGTACCAGCGGTTGTGTTGATTGCTGCCCTTACCTTTACGATCTGGTATTTGGTTACCGGCGATTTGACCAATTCCCTTCTTTACGCAACGGCCGTTCTGGTTATTGCCTGCCCATGTGCCTTAGGTTTGGCTACCCCAACGGCGGTCATGGTGGGTACAGGTAAAGGGGCGGAAAACGGAATCCTAATTAAAGGCGGAGAGCACCTAGAAAATGCTTACAAAACTCAGGTAATCGTTCTGGACAAAACCGGAACAATCACCAAAGGAGAACCTGAACTGACGGATATCATTTCTCTATCCAACGAATGGAACGAAGAAGAATTGCTGAGAATTACCGCTTCTGCCGAAAAAAATTCCGAACATCCATTGGCTGAAGCTATTGTGGCAGGTGCAAAAGCCAGGGGATGCCAATTGGTGGATCCGGAATCCTTTCACGCGATTCCTGGACATGGAATTGAAGCTACGGTAGAAGGAAACCATATCTACGTCGGAACCAGAAAATTAATGAAAGAAAAGAATATCTCTTATGCCGAATATGAAAAGGATATGGAAAAACTGGAGAATGACGGAAAAACGGCAATGCTAATTGCTATAAATCATCAATTGATCGGTCTGGTAGCTGTTGCTGATACCGTAAAAGACACTTCAGCCGTGGCTATCGCATCCCTGCAAAAAATGGGACTGAGGGTAATGATGATTACCGGTGATAATGTCAGAACAGCCCATGCCATTGCCCGCCAGGTAGGACTTAAGCCGGAGGATGTCTTAGCCGAAGTTCTTCCTGAGGACAAAGCTTCCAATGTTGAAAAGTTGAAAAATGAAGGCTACGTAGTAGCTATGGTTGGCGACGGAATCAATGATGCTCCTGCCCTGGCTACTGCCGATATCGGAATTGCCATTGGCACAGGTACCGATGTTGCCATGGAGGCAGCCGATATCACGCTCATGCGGGGAGATTTACGAGGCATTGTAGCAGCCATTCGCTTGAGCCGTCAAACTATGAGAAAAGCAAAACAAAACCTGTTCTGGGCGCTCATTTATAATACATTGGGTATACCCATTGCTGCCTTAGGTTTCTTAAGCCCCGTAATTGCCGGAGCTGCAATGGCTTTCAGTTCGGTATCCGTTGTAACCAACTCAACGTTATTAAAACGCTTTAACCCCATGAAAGGGTTTAAATAAAAACAATTATCTTAAGGAGGAGTTTATCATGGGATGCTGCAGTAGCAACAATGAAACAAAAATAACATTAACCGTAGAGGGAATGACATGCGGACACTGTAAAAGCAGTGTAGAGAAAGCTCTAAGAGAATTAGATGGAGTAAAGTCTGCTACCGTTGACCTCGGAGCTAAAAAAGTAGATGTCTCCTATGACAGCGGCAAAGTAACGGTCGATGCCATGAAGGCAGCTATTGAAGAAGCCGGTTACGAAGTTGCCTAAATGAATCAGATATTTGAAAAGGGAAGAACATTTCGTTCCTCCCTTTTCTTTTTTAAATAGGTTTTTTCCATTCTTCATAAACCTTTCTTTATTCCCCTTTTTTTCTTTTGGCTTATTTCCTTACTCCTTTACCCTTTTTTCCCTTTCCCTTCGTTTTTTTCTCCCTTAAACCAGCCTGCTTTTTTAAACCAATCTTCTCCCTTGCAGCCTTCTTTTCCGGTTTAATGATTTTGGGCTGTTTTTTCCCCATTTTACCAGACCTCTTCCTGGTTCCAACTAATTCAAAGTCTATCGTTCTTTCTTCCACATTAACATCAGCTACTCGAACCGTCACCTGATCTCCAATACGGTAAATTTGCCCTGATCTTTCTCCAATTAAGGCATATTGCTTCTCATTAAAATGATAATAGTCATCCGTTAAATAACTGACGTGGACCATCCCCTCAATGGTATTGGGCAGTTCAACAAACATGCCAAATGAGGTAACACTGCTGATAATTCCTTCAAATTCCTCACCAATTTTCTCAACCATGTATTCCGCTTTCTTTAGATCATCGGTTTCTCTTTCCGCATCAACAGCGATTCGTTCCCGATCGGAGGATTGCTTGGCGATCAGCGGCAACTTTTCTTGCCAATAAGATATCCGATCTGATGAAAAACCTCCCTGATTCACCCACTCCCGAATCAAACGGTGTACGATAAGATCAGGATACCGGCGGATAGGAGAGGTAAAGTGGGTATAAAACTCGGCAGATAAACCAAAGTGGCCCAAACTTTCCGCTTCATATCTTGCCTGTTTCATCGACCTTAACATCACTGTGCTGATTACCACTTCCTCCGGCTTTCCTTTTATTTCCTCGAGAAGTTGCTGCAGTGAGCGGGGATGAATCCGATTGGCCGTTCCTCTTACCACATAACCGAAATTGGTGATAAACTCCAAGAAACTTTGAATTTTGTCAGCGGCGGGTTCTTCATGTATTCGGTAAATAAATGGGATCTTCATCCAGTAGAAATGTTCTGCAACGGTTTCATTTGCGACCAGCATAAATTCTTCTATGATTTTTTCTGCAATGGATCGCTCTCTAAGGCCAACATGGGTAGGTTTCCCTTCCTCATTCACTTCAATTTTTGCTTCGTTAAAATCAAAATCGATGGCTCCCCGATCCATTCTTTTTTTTCTCAATTGAAGGGCCAAGTTCTCCATTTCCTGAAACATGTCTACTAAGTCGGCATACCTGTCCATCAAATACGGATCCTTATCTATCAAAATCTTGCGAACATCGGAATAGGTCATTCTCTCATTGGTTCGGATTACGCTGGGATAGATCTCATGCCGGACCAGTTTCGTATGTTCATTAAATTCCATGTCACAGGTAAGGGTTAACCTGTCCACTTTCGGATTGAGACTGCAGATTCCATTGGATAACCGATGAGGGAGCATCGGGATTACCCTATCCACCAAATATACGCTTGTCCCCCTTAAAAAAGCCTCCTTGTCCAGGGGCGAACCTTCCTTTACATAATAACTAACATCGGCAATATGTACACCCAAGAGGTAATTTCCATTCGGCAGTTTCTCCAAAGACACGGCATCATCCAAATCCTTTGCGTCTGCCCCGTCAATGGTGACCATCCGCCGATTGCGAAGATCCCTTCTCCCCTGCAAATCAGATTCTCTAATGGTATCAGGAATGGACTCCGCTTCAGCCATTACTTCTTCCGGGAATTTTTCAGGTAGCTGATATTTTCGGATAATGGACAAAATATCTACTCCCGGATCATTTTTATGACCCAGAATTTCAATAATCTCCCCTTCAATCCCTTTCCTTTTTTCAGGATACTGGGTTATCCTAACCACTACTTTATGACCATCAACTGCTCCAGCCGTTGCTTCCTTTGGAATAAAAATATCCCGATTCAACCTTTTTTCATCGGGTATGACGAATCCATAGTGTTTGTTATCTTGAAACGTTCCAACCACTAATTCATTATTTCTCTTCAGGACCCGTATGATTTCCCCTTCCTGTCTTCGTTCTGCCACCCTTCTGTTAATTCGGCAAAGGACCAAATCTCCGTGCATTGCTCCATTCATGTCGTTGGCATGAATATACACATCGTCCAAACCCGGTTCATCAGGTATTACGAAACCGAAGCCCTTGCTGTGGCCTTGTAATTGTCCCTTTAATAAATTCATCCTTTCGGGAACACCATATCGATTCGTTCTTGTCCGAACGATCTCTCCATTCTGTTCCAGAAGATTTAACAGTTTTACAAATTCCTTTAAGTCCGATGCCTGCTTTATCTCAAATACCTCTTCCAGTTCTTGTATCGTCATGGGACGATATGCCTTGCCCTTCATATACTCTAAAATCTTTTCTCCATTCATCACTTTTCCTCCGAACTATAATGTGGAACGAACGATTCATCACGTCCACCAGTATTTAGGTTCAACCCGTTATCCCTAGTATAGTCACTGATCAACTCTCGTAAACGGAAATAAAAACTGATCAACTCTTCTAATCACTTCTTCCTTCTCACAATCATGGCAGATGATATGTCTGGACTGAGGGAGGAAATAGATTTCTTTTATCTCCGATTGAATGGTATCATATATATATTGGGCACTTCTGGGTTCAACCAGGTCATCGCATTCTCCCTGAAGGATTAAGGTAGGAACCGTTACTTTCGGCAGATCCTGTTTTAATATTTTTACCAGGCGACGAAAATGAACGACAGATCGAAGAGGGGTCTTAGACACCTTATCAATGTATCTTTTAAAATGTTCCGGATTTCCCCCTTCCTTGAAATGTTGCTTAATGACCTCTGCAACATCTTTAAAAAGCTGTTGCGGATTCACATAAAAAACGCAAGCACTCATCATCACTAACTTCTTCACTGGATATTTGGTTGATAAATGGGCAGCAATTAACCCCCCCATGGAGAAGCCAATAAGATAAACTGTGTCACATTTAGCAGTCATTTCTTTAACCGCCTTTTCAGCCGAGCGAATCCAATCCTGCCATGTGACATCTCTCATCGATTCTTTTGAACCTTCATGACCGGCCAATACAGGAACAGAGATTGCAATTCCTTTTTTTTCAAGAAATGCGGAGAGAGGCTCTAACTCAAAGGGGCTACCGGTAAATCCATGAATGAGTACACAACCAACCATTTTCTCCACTCCTTCTTGGGCCTTAAATTTTAATGAATCCCTTTTATTTTAACAAATGATCAGAAGAAAAAAAAATGAACAAAAAACAAAAACAGCAAGTCCTTTCACTTGCTGAATGTTTTATGAGATATGAAAATTTTAACCAACCACAAAAGCTACAGCAATGGCAAAGAGCATAAACGCAACAGCCAGGATGGTGGTCAGCTTTGACAGTAATGCATCAATTCCCCGTGCTTTTTGCTTACCCATTAGTTGCTCTGCCCCACCTGCAATGGTTCCGGATAGCCCTGCGCTGCGTCCCGATTGCAACAGAACAACCGCGATCAATCCTAAAGAGACAATGATCAGTACAATTTTTAAAAAGATTTCCAACCCTTCCACCTCCTGAGACAGAAATATAAAGAAATTTCGTTCCACGGTACTCTGACTCCCACCTTTAGAAATGGGAGTCCTCGAAACACTCCGAAGATACCACAAGTAATGTACCATAGATGAACAATGAATTCAAGTCTCTCCAAAGACAAGTCAAGAAAGGAAACCCAAATTTTTTCTGGACGGAGCAAAGAATTTACGAAGCTCCATTCCTACAGGCGGGGTTTCCTCAAGAAAAAACTATTGATTTGAAAGATTATAAAATGCGTTTTTTCCGGCATATCTTCCGATATAAGACAATTCATCCTCAATACGCAGGAGTTGATTATATTTGGCTACACGATCAGTCCTTGAAGGAGCACCTGTTTTGATTTGACCGGCATTAACAGCAACCACAATGTCGGCAATGGTCGTATCTTCCGTTTCTCCAGAACGGTGGGAAATCACAGCGGTATAGCCGGCCCGTTTCGCCATTTCAATGGCGTCAAAGGTTTCAGTCAGGGTTCCGATCTGGTTCACTTTAATTAAGATGGAGTTGGCGGTACCCTGATCAATACCTTGGGATAATCGCTGGGTATTGGTAACGAACAGATCGTCGCCAACCAGCTGCACTTTATGGCCAATGGCCTTGGTTAGTTTATTCCAGCCTTCCCAATCATCTTCAGACAATCCATCTTCAATGGAAATGATTGGATATTTATCAACCAGCTCCTGATAGAATTGAATCATCTCTTCTGTGGTTCTGGTTACTCCTTCTCCTTCCAGATGATACTTTCCCTCCTTATACAATTCGGTAGCTGCCACATCAAGCGCCAAATAAACGTCTTGACCTGGTTCATATCCGGCGCGTTTGATTGCTTCCAGGATCGTTTGAATCGCCTCTTCATTGGAAGAAAGATTGGGTGCAAATCCTCCTTCATCCCCTACAGCCGTATTTAAGCCCTTTTCCTTCAGCACCGCTTTTAAATTGTGAAAAATTTCTGCTCCCATTCGCAAAGCATCGGAAAATCTTTCCGCCCCTACAGGCATGACCATAAATTCTTGGATATCCACATTATTGTCAGCATGTTTTCCGCCATTTAAAATATTCATCATAGGAACAGGAAGAATTTTTGCATTAAATCCTCCCAAGTATGTATATAAAGGAATTCCTAAGGCCTCAGCAGCCGCTCTGGCCACGGCCATGGAGACTCCCAATATGGCATTGGCCCCCAATTTTTCTTTATTTGGAGTTCCATCTAACTCAATCAGAAGTTCATCAATTCCCACTTGATCGGTTGCATCAAATCCGATAATATTGGGTGCAATCACTTCATTCACATTTTCAACGGCCTTTAAGACCCCTTTCCCTAAATATCTCTTATTGTCTCCATCGCGCAATTCCACTGCCTCGTAAGCACCAGTGGAGGCACCTGAAGGAACAATGGCCCTTCCTACGGCACCAGACTCTAAAGACACTTCTACTTCCACAGTGGGATTCCCCCGAGAATCCAATACCTCTCTTGCGTATACTTCTGAAATTATCGTCATTTTCATCTCTCTCCTTCACTTAAAAGTTTACGTATATTTTACAGTTATTTATTCCTTAATGATTAATGACTTTCCCGTCATTTCTTCAGGCTGATCCACCTGCAGCAAATGAAGAATGGTGGGAGACAGATCGGCTAATACTCCGCCTTCCCTTAATTGAACATTCTCCTTCGTAAGGATAAACGGAACGGGATTTGTGCTGTGGGAAGTAATCGGATTTCCCTGTTCATCCTTCATCCATTCTGCATTTCCATGGTCTGCTGTAATCAGTGCCACTCCGTTCTTGGAAAGAACAACATCTACCACTCTACCCAAACACTTATCCACAGCTTCCACTGCTTGAATGGTCGGTTCCATTTTTCCAGAATGGCCTACCATGTCAGGATTGGCAAAATTTAAGATAATCACGTCATGCCGTTCCTGTTCAATTTCTTTTATCACCGCATCCGTTACTTCATAGATGCTCATTTCCGGTTTTAAATCATAGGTAGCCACTTTGGGAGAATCGATCAATATCCTTGTTTCCCCTTCAAATTCCTGTTCCCTGCCTCCGCTGAAGAAGAAGGTCACATGGGGATACTTTTCCGTTTCGGCAATACGCAGCTGTTTTAATCCCTGCTGGCTTAATACCTCGCCAAGAGTATTGTCCAGGTTGGTCGGCTTGTACGCAACATATCCATCCACCGACTCGCTAAAATGGGTGAGACAGACAAAATAGAGATCATTCGGCGCTTTCGGCCCCC
This sequence comes from Microaerobacter geothermalis, assembly GCF_021608135.1. NCBI lineage: Bacteria > Bacillati > Bacillota > Bacilli > Caryophanales > Bacillaceae > Microaerobacter > Microaerobacter geothermalis. The sequence continues at coordinate 10,554 of NZ_JAKIHL010000011.1, read as the reverse complement.
GGTCAAATCCCCGAAAATCCTTATTCGTAAAGGCCTGGGAAAGTTGAATGGCCCGGTCCGGCCTGAAGTTATAAAAGATCACCCCATCACCGGATTCAACCAGTCCAACGGGGTTCTGATGATCATCCACGATCACCGTCGGCATCACAAACTCATCAAAGATGCTTTTTTCATAGGATTCTTTCACTGCCTTAACAGGATCCTGATATTTGGGACCATCTCCGTATACCATGGCTTTATAAGCCTTCTCCGTCCTTTCCCATCTGCGGTCCCGATCCATGGCATAGTATCGTCCTTGCACTGTGGCCAGCTTGCCTACTCCCAGTTCATTCATTTTCTGCAGGGTTTGCTCTATGTATTGGACTGCACTATCTGGTGCTACGTCCCGGCCATCAAGAAAAGCATGGACATAAACTTTTTCAATATGGTTTCGCTTGGCCAATTCCAATAAAGCAAACAAATGATCGATATGGCTGTGTACCCCTCCGTCTGAAAGAAGGCCATACAGATGCAGCTTGCTGTTCCTCTCTTTTACGTGTTTGATTGCTCCAAGAAACGTTTCATTCTGAAAAAATTCGCCGGAGGAGATCGCTTTACTCACCCGTGTCAAATCCTGATAGACCACACGGCCTGCTCCAATATTCAGGTGGCCCACCTCAGAGTTCCCCATTTGCCCTTCCGGCAGTCCAACAGATAAGCCGCTTGCCCCCAATGTCGTATGGGGATACGTATTCCAAAGCCGGTCATAATTGGGTTTATTGGCCTGAAGTACGGCGTTTCCATCCCGTTCTTCCCTTAAGCCAAATCCGTCCATGATGATCAGGGCCACTGGTTTGATTTGTTTCATCTTCTTCCCCTCCAATTGTTACTTGGTATATTGTATTGCTTTTTCCAACAGCTGAAGAAATGACTCCGGCTTTAGACTAGCTCCTCCAACCAATGCCCCGTCAATTTCCGGCTGCGCCATGAAGGAGGCAATATTTTCCGGTTTCACACTTCCGCCATATTGAATTCTTACTTCATTGGCTACCACCTGGTCATATTGGTCAGCCACCACTCTCCGGATAAATCCAATATCGTCATTGGCATCTTCAGGGGAGGAGGTTTTTCCGGTGCCGATGGCCCATACCGGTTCATAGGCAATGACCATTTGCTTTACCTGATCGGAGGATAAACCTTCAATGGCCCGCTCCGTTTGCTTCTTAAGGATTTTCTGGGTTTCACCTTGTTCCCGCTGCTTAATAGTTTCTCCCACACAGACGATGGGGGTAAGACCATGTCGGAAGGCAGCCAGTACCTTTTTATTCACCATGTCATCCATTTCACCAAACATTTGTCTTCTCTCGGAATGGCCAAGAATGACATATTGGATTCCCAGGGCAGAGAGCATTTGACCGCTGATTTCACCGGTAAATGCTCCTTCATCTTCCCAATGCATATTTTGAGCTCCAAGGGATACCGGCCGTTCTTTTGCCATTTCTGATAAGGTGCACAAAGCAGTAAAGGGAGCACAAAGCACCGTGTCTATTTCTCCGTCGGCCGCAACCAACCCGTCAATTTCCTGAAGAAAGGCCTTCGCTTCATCGTGTGTCTTATACATTTTCCAGTTGGCAGCAATAATCGGTTTTCTCAATTCATCACACCTCCGAGATCATGTTTGTACGATAGATAGGGCTACCTATCCTGCAATACGGAAACGCCGGGCAGTTCCTTTCCTTCCATAAATTCAAGGGAAGCCCCACCCCCTGTGGAAATATGGTTAATGTATTCGGCATAGCCCCCCTCTTCAACCGCCGCTACCGAATCTCCACCGCCGATAATGGTCATCCCCTCGGCATCTGCCATGGCCCTGGCCACATTAAAGGTTCCTTGGGCAAAAAGCTCCATTTCAAAGACTCCCATGGGGCCGTTCCACATCACTAATTTTGATTCCAAAATGACTTTTCGATACAGATCAATGGTATTAGGACCAATGTCCAATACCTGCCATCCTTCCGGGATTTCCTCCACATTTACCACCTGGGTGGTGGCATCTGGGGCGAACCGATCGGCAACGACAACATCCACGGGAATAAGGAATTCCACACCCTTTTCTTTCGCTTTCTTCAACAGGGATTGGGCCAATTCTACCTTCTCTTCTTCCACCAGCGAGTTGCCAACCGGAAAACCGTTCGCCAAAATAAAGGTATTGGCTAAGCCCCCGCCGATCAACAGGTGATCAACCTTGTTCAACAGATTTTCTATCACTCCAATTTTATCCTTTACCTTGGCTCCACCAATAATGGCGGTAAATGGATGATCCGGATTAGATAGAGCTTTTCCTAATGCTTCCAGTTCCTTTTCCATTAACAATCCTGCCACTCCCGGGAGATACTCGGCCACTCCTGCCGTTGAAGCATGGGCGCGATGGGCTGTTCCAAAAGCATCATTCACATAGAGATCGGCCAACTTGGCAAATGACTTGGCCAATTCCGGATCATTTTTTTCTTCACCGGGATAAAAGCGGACATTTTCAAGGAGCAGAATATCCCCTTCCTGGAGTTCGGATACCCGATTCTCCACTTCAGGTCCAACGGCTTCAGAAGCAATGCCGATCGGAACACCCAACAGTTCACTTAATCTCTGTCCTACGGGAGTTAATCTCATCGCCTCTACCACTTTTCCTTTAGGACGTCCCAAGTGGCTGGCCAGAATAATCTTGGCTCCCTGTTCCCGAAGGTACTGGATAGTTGGAATAGCTGCCCGAATTCGGGTATCATCTGTAATGGCGCCATCCTGTAGGGGAACATTAAAATCCACCCGACAAAAGACTCTTTTTCCCTTTACATCCACATCTTTTACTGACTTTTTATTCATTGAGGGTATCCTCCTTTCATTTCCGGCAACGACATAGCAAAAGAGGAGAATCTCATTCTCCTCTGCAACCCGTCTAACGATTTCTTCTCTATTTTACTTTTTTTATCCCTCATTTGGCAATATGAGCCATAATTTGTCCCGGCCCTTTCTATAGTGTATCCCTGAATGCTTCACTCCATTCCAGGCTGTTAGGGCTGATCATTATTCAACATTGCCATAGTACCATTGTTCTCCCGATGTCATGACACGATAATGCAGAGCGATTACATCGTCTTCGGACCAATTCAAGCTATTTGGATCTTGTCGAACAAGTACAATATTCAAGTTGCTGAAATCACCGGTACTAACCGATCCGGTGCTTGAGAATTCGGAAAGCGGAATGGCCATTTCAATATTCCCGGAATTCGGATCCCATTGGGGTTTGATTACACCGGAAACAAACTGATCAAATGTCCAATTCCCGCCACTTACATAGAACTTCGCAAAGGTGTCGGAATCACTCCAGCGCCCCACCATGTACTGCATGGGTCGGTCAAGGGAACCACCATACATTCCGTTGCTACTGGATTTTGCAGTACCGCCTTTGAAATCATCCGCATATACCAGCATTGCAAAACGAGGAGGTGTGTTAAATCCGGACAGTTGACCACTTTGATTTTTTATCCTGACATACAAGTTATTCGTGTCATTTGAAACATAAATTTTAGCAATATCGGTATCACCGGAACCTGATGCAGTATCTCCTATCTTGTCATGATAATATGGTACATTACTCCACTGTGGCAAATCACTCGCTACATTGGTCGTCACATTTATCGTTTTATAAGCCCCTGAATTAAATTGAGGCGGAATAATACGCAGATCAGCCCTACCCTCATACGCTAAAGCTGTAACAACAAACCACGCGGCTGTAACCGGCTCAACCATGGTGCTTGGCAGAGGTTTTAAAGTAATGCGTGATACGGCTTCCCCTTGCGCCATATACCCTGCTGCCATTCGAGAAACCATCCATTTCAGGTATTGTAAGGCAGTTCCATATTCCCCTCTGTATATATGATGAAGAGCAACGTATGCACTCATTTGCGGCCAGGTAGGTTCATCGCTTAACGCCTCATTACCGGCCGGGCTAAACGGAGCTGTATAATAGAACGTGTCCCCGTCATATCGAGCAATGCCGTAATTGTCTTGCTGCAGGTTAGTTTTAATTTTGTTTACGTGACTGTTTGCCCTGGAGGAATCAGCATCTACCACTCCATAAACGATCAGAGCATTAGATGAACCATCTACTAAAGTTCTCGGCGTACCATCCAAATTAACAGCTCGATTGTAATAGCCGCTGTTTACATTCCAAAGCCCTGACGGATTCCAAGTATCCTCCTTTTGAATGTTGGATCTTATTTTACTTGCTGCACCGTTATAATCATCTGCCAAGCTAAATAAATTCTTGGCTCTTGCCATGTACTGTGCAGCATCTAATCCGGCCACATACAATCCTTGAGTAAACGCATTATATTCTATTTGTTCTTCCCAGATACTCGCATCCTCCTCACCGAATCCGTAAGGATCAGAGCCAAGATTGGACCATACGAAATCAGCTGACTTTCGATATTTATCCCATATGTTGTTTAGAAAAGCAGTATCTCCGGTCATTTTGTAATGCTGATAGGCTCCAACTAAGAAAATACCAATAGAATCATGCTCCGGTTCAACAAAAGGGACGTAGGCATTGGTCCAGAAATCAAAGGTTGTTTTAAAAGTCCCATCCGATTCTTGACGATCCTGCAACCAATACCAATATTTTTTCGCTTCATCGTGGAAGCCGGCTTGGTCCAATATCATTGCAGTAACCGCAGAGTCTCTGGCCCATACCTTATAGCCATATGCTATGGGATTGGTCGTGGCAGGTGTAGCACCATAAGTAGGATTGATGGAGTTTTTGATGGTAACCAATGCCCTTTTGTATGCTGTATTGATTCCCTGATCCGCAAAATTTACATTCTTCCCCCCGCTTAGCCAATTGGTGTAGGAATTCGCTGTTTGCGTAAACCAATATTGTGGTGTTTGAGCCAAAGCTCGATCTACTGAACTTTGTGCATTTGATAACGTATCCTGAACAGTTGCCACAAAGGAAACAGAAACAGAACTATTTCCCGGAATATTTACTAAGTCCTGAAAAGCTATACTTATATCAACAGCGTAGACTTCACCATTGTTTTTGACCGTTCCATTATTATCAAAAGTATACCAAGGAGCAACATCGTTTTGGGTAATGTCGGATTTCGTATCGTCGGCCACTTGATATCCATCGACTGTTTGAAATGCGCCTAATGCCAGGTAATATTGACCGGAACTACTCATATCTACAAATAAAGTATTTCTAGTATTATCGTACCATCCATGTTGGACATTGTTCGTTCCACCTATTGACTTATTGTTTACATGGATCTGCTCAAGCACATTGAAGTTAATCGCACTGGTTCCATTGTTAGTAAAAGTATAAGTAGCGATTAAAAAATCTTCGTTTGGCACCATGGCAAAATCTTTTTCTACAACAATAGGAAGGCTGCTGCCGCTGTAAGCTAAATATCTTGTTTGAAGAATTCCCTGTTCATCATAATAAGCTTCCGAGGCAAAGTTATTTGGTTGAGTATATTTTACCATGTTTGACTCATCGCGAAAAAAAGAGGAGTAATCGTTAATTTGATTGGTGGCATAGTCATTATCAATTCTCATTTCTCCGATTCGCGGCCCATAGTTTCCGGTGTCTGTTTGCGCCAACTCGCTTGCCATCCAAATATTGACGGCATCCTTCCAGTTGGACATGTATAAGCTAGTCACGGATTGATCGGTTGGCAGAGTATGAGACGTGGCAAGGGAGTTAGGTGCCCAAAACAACAAAGTAGACATTACCATGATGACGACGAGAAAACTGGATAAAATTCTTCTCCGAAACATCATTTATCCTCCTTTTGTGGAAAAAGGGACATGAATCAAGAATATGTCCCTTTTTTCCAAAGCTTTAATTTTAATTGATTGTTAAAAACTCCATCTGAACTAATTCTTCTTTATTGTTTTGAAATGATAACATCATCAATTTGCAGAGAAGTATTCCCGTCTGCATTAAGGTAGAAGCCTAAATCAAGCTGTCCGTTTGTAATATTTACCGTCGTGTTAATTTGTTGCCAATTTGCACTTGGTGAGAAGTTAACATTAATCTGACTTCCACCATAGTTGCTTAATTCCATTCTTGAATAAGTAGGGTCCACGCCAGAGTATGCTTGCAATTTTACCCATGCACTTACATTGTAACTACCATTTGGAAGGTCATTAAATATTTGGTGAACGCTTTGTTCATAAGGCGAAGTATTCCAGAAATACAATTTATAGTTTCCACTGTGAACATCGTAAGAGTCAACCCCATATGAAGCAACTTGACCTGTCGGGTGCCATTCAATCCAACCAGTAATATCCCCAGTTTCAAATCCAGGATTTACAACACGATTGACCGGTTGAGGGGTACGGTTATCCAATTCAATATAATCTAAATTAAATGCACCTAAATCATCTGAATTACGAGATATGGTAATTAGATTTATTCCCTGTGAGAGCGGAATGGTTAGATTTGCATTTCCCCATGTGTCCCAATTGTTTAGATTTGGCAATGAAATTTTTCCGGTTCCAAGTATATTGTTTACTTCATCATTAACAGTATAAGTAGCAGTGCTGGTATAACCCATTGCATTTGCGTATCTAAGATTTAAATTATAGTTTCCTGTACTAGTCGCCTTTACTGCAAATACAACATTTGAACCCTCGGACCCTGATTCCAGTTTGTCAATAAATCCTTCCCCTGAATACCCTAGATGATTATTGTTGAAGTTAGCTCCATCTCGGAAAGTTGCTACTTCTGCTTCATATCGGTTTATCGTTGGGTCAGGATTGTTCGGTATAATTTTTACAACACTCACATCATGAGGGTTAAGTGTTACGGTTTGGTTGGTTTTAAATCCAAGATCTGTACTTGACCATAAGTCTCTTACAGACGCACCATTAGTAAGTCCCAGTATGGAAGCAAAATCTATCGACTGAACTTTTGTGTTATCCGATCGGTTAAATAATGCGGCTACCCAATTTCCATCAGAGGTCTGCCCTATCCATCTTTCGGTATCGCGGCTCCCTGTATCAGGTGAACCTGATGTTGTAGGCTCATATGCATTTCCGTTATAGTAAATTGGCTTTCCTACAAATCCATCTTGATTTAATGCAATTAATTCCTTGTTTTGATAATATTTCGAGTTATTCCCTATGGTGTCATATTGATCCGCAATAGCAATAGGAGAACCCGCCATCGTATATAAAGATACAGCAGATTTTCTTTCATAATCTGCATAAGGACCTGTAAATGTATTCATTCGCAAAAAATCTCCGTCTAGGATCATAGACCCTCTGCCAGATATGTCTGAAAATCCGGTAAACCCTTGGAATGGATTAGCCCATTGAGACCAATGATCCTGCCAAGTTTGTCTCAAGTCCCCAAAACTACCTTGACTAAGCTGCTCCCATCCACCTGTAGCAACATCATCAGCAATCCGAATCATATCGCCATATTTTTTCTCTACATTTGCATGATTATAGAGATTTGGCATTACAAGACTAATCGTCATGTCAGTCCCGGCAGCTTCTTCTATCCAACTTAATGCTGTTTCATAGTTCGATGAGCCATGAGCGATTGCTCCGGAAGGAGCGCCTGCTGCTGTTCCTGACTCATACCAAGACAAGAAATCGATACGTAAAAATTTTACTCCCATATTTTTAAAATAATTCACATATCCTTGTATATATTCTTTAGCTCCAGTCTTTGTCACATCTACCCAATAAAGCTGCTTTTCCGGATCTGGATTCCCGTTAAAGAAGTCTCCGGAAGTAACTATACTACTAATAGGGGTGCTGGTTCCTATGACAACTTTGGCCGGATCATTCACAGCGGCTTGAGTTACCCATAGCGGATTATAATACACTCCCATTTTCAAACCTTTTTGTTCGACATAGTTTACCCAATATTGCCAATCATTTGTCCAAGAATCATTGTAACTAAGAATATATCCATTTTGATTGGTTTTCGTAGAATCTTCAATCCAACCGTCCGTGCTAACCATATCGTACCCATAAGATTTGAAGTTATCAGCTATCCAATCGATGTTTGCTTGCCAACGTGATTCTGTTAATGGACTATCTGTAGTAAACGGATACTCATAGCCAATCCAATACATTGGACCGGATCCGTTTCGTATAGGTGTACTATCTCTTGCTAAAACGGTTTCAGTTCCTACTAATGCCAGCAACGATAAAGCTAACAAAACATTCCCTACTCGACCCGCGATTTTCTTTGCTTTCCAGATGGACATTGCATCTCCTCCCAATTAATGAATTAAAAAAAGAAAATCAGTAGTGTGATCGTTTTCATCATAGTTTAATTCATTATAATTTTCGCAATGTTCAATTAACCATGGATAATATTGAACACATGGGTGGAATTATTTGCGTTCAATATTTTCCACCGTTCAATATTTTCCACCCTTGTGAACAATTTAATCTGTGTTTCTTTAAATTTTTAATTTTTAAAATAAGGAAGGAGGTGAAATTTATGTTTAGCAAAAGAAAATTTACTCAGGCTCTAATCTATACTTCTTTTGTCGGTCCGGTTTTTTTTGTATTCAGCATGATTGTTTTAATTCCGTTTGTTTTAGGGATGTACTATTCGTTGACGAGCTGGAATGGGGTTTCAGGTACAATTGAATGGAACGGATTAAATAATTTTATTCAAATCTTTAAAAATGATTTGCAAGTGAGAGATTCGTTTTTATTTACAATCAAATTTACATTGGCCTCTGTATTTTTTACGAACTCGCTTGGATTTCTTTTAGCCTTACTGTTAACACAAAAGCTTAAAGCAAAAAATATATTGCGAACGGTTTTTTTTATACCCAATCTAATTGCCGGCCTCCTATTAGGATTTATATGGCAATTTATTTTTGTTAAAGGATTTGCGGCAATAGGAGAATTGACCGGTTTTTCATTGTTTCAATTACCTTGGTTGGGTGATGCAACGACTGCCTTCTGGGGAATTGTTATTGTAAGTGTATGGCAGGGTGCCGGATATGTGATGGTTATTTATATTGCGGCAATATTAAATATTCCTGATGAAGTGATAGAAGCAGCACGTATTGATGGAGCAAATGGTTGGGATTTATTAAAATATATAATCTTGCCTTTAATCAGGCCAGCGATTACCATTTGTTTATTTTTAACAATTTCTTGGGCATTTAAAATATTTGATCTTAATTTCTCATTAACAGGCGGAGGACCATTTAAATCTACAGAATCCTTGGCAATCAATATCTATACGGAAGCATTTGTGAACAATCGATATGGATTAGGGGCTGCTAAAGCATTCTTATTCTTTGTTGTTGTTGCTACAATCACAACTTTACAAGTTCTCTATACAAAAAAGAAGGAGGTTGAAGCTTAATGGAACAAAGATATACGAAGCGAGTTCTTATTCTTGAGATTGTAACTATCCTATTAGGATTAATCTTTTTGATTCCATTTTATTTTATCATTATTAATTCTTTAAAAAGTTTTTCAGAGATCCTCTTAAATACTGCCGCATGGCCTAAAGAATTCCAATGGAATAACTATGTAGAAGCCTGGAGACGCCTTCAATACCCAAAGGTATTTTTAAACTCTCTATTAATTACCGTGTTTAGCAATCTTGCAATTGTCGTTTTTTGTTCCATGGCTGCGTATCGTCTAGTAAGATCACCAAATAAGATAAGCAAAATTATCTTTATCTTATTTATTTCGGCAATGGTTATCCCTTTTCAGTCAATTATGATTCCATTGGTTCGGGTTACCAGTCAGTTGGGGTTGTTAAATAGTATCCCGGGAATTGTAATCATGTATCTTGGATTTGGAGCTGGGTTTTCTATTTTTCTCTATCACGGTTTTATTAAATCTGTACCGCGGGAAATAGAAGAGGCGGCAATTGTAGATGGATGTTCTTCCTTCGGTGTATTCTGGCGAATCGTTTTCCCTTTATTAAAACCGATCACTGTGACGATTATCATATTAAACAGTTTATGGATTTGGAATGATTTTCTATTACCCTTATTAGTTCTCCAAGATCAGAACTTAAGAACAATTCCATTAGCCACTTTTTTCTTTTTTGGCCAATATACGAAGCAATGGGACTTGGCTTTAGCAGCCTTAATATTAGGGATTATACCCCTTCTTATCTTCTTCTTCTTTCTGCAACGGCATATTATTAAGGGGATCATAGAAGGGTCAATTAAATAATGGTATTGATAGAGAAGAATCAATATTTTCCACTTCTTTAAACAATATCTTGCGTGTTAGAGATTCTGTCTGCTTTATATAATCGGAATATATAGACGGAACTAAACTTACATGACCCGAAGGGTCACAAATTCTCATGAAAATAATTCCATCCAGTAGTTACCTAGTTACTATATCATCGTCATCTTCTCATAATGGAAATTGAACAGGGGAATGGTAAGTCGTAAATCTTTATGGTGGTAGCAATATCAGACCCCGCGAACTAAACGGACAGCATCGATCATTGAGCACAAATTCCTGTTGCTGCGAGCACGAATATCAAATTACTGTTTGTCTCTGATC
>NZ_JAKIHL010000010.1 GCF_021608135.1 Microaerobacter geothermalis | reverse complement strand
GATCAGAGACAAACAGTAATTTGATATTCGTGCTCGCAGCAACAGGAATTTGTGCTCAATGATCGATGCTGTCCGTTTAGTTCGCGGGGTCTGATATTGCTACCACCATAAAGATTTACGACTTACCATTCCCCTGTTCAATTTCCATTATGAGAAGATGACGATGATACAGTAACTAGGTAACTACTGGATGGAATTATTTTCATGAGAATTTGTGACCCTGCGGGTCATGTATGTTTAGTTCCACTTGTATAGCCGATTTCAAAATAATAATATTGCGACAACAGATTATCCTTAATGGACGTGTTTTTGCATTTGAGAAATTGCTGCTTTTTCAAGTCGGGAAACTTGCGCTTGGGAGATGCCAATTTCCTCGGCAACTTCCATTTGGGTTTTCCCTTCAAAAAACCTCATGGATAAAATCATTTTTTCCCTTTCATTTAACCTCTGCATCGCTTCTTTTAGAGCAATTTCCTCAACCCAAAAAACATCTTTCGTTTTTTCATCACTGATTTGGTCCATGACAAAGATAGGGTCTCCTCCATCATGATAGATCGGTTCAAATAAGGAAACGGGATCCTGGATGGCATCTAAAGCAAACACCACATCTTCTTTAGGAACATTTAAGACTTCTGAAATTTCATAAATGGTTGGCTCCCTTGAGTTTTGATTGGTAAGACTGTCTCTGATTTGAAGGGCTTTATAGGCAATATCCCGCAGGGAACGGGAGACGCGAATCGGGTTATTATCCCGAAGATATCTGCGAATCTCTCCGATAATCATCGGAACGGCATAAGTTGAAAACTTTACATTTTGGCTAAGATCAAAATTATCAATAGCTTTCATTAATCCAATGCATCCAACCTGAAAAAGATCATCTACGTATTCCCCTCGATTGTTAAACCGTTGGATGACGCTTAAGACAAGCCGGAGATTTCCATTCACCAGCTTCTCGCGTGCGGAATAATCTCCATTTTGAAGTTGTTGAAAAAGCTCCCTCATGACTGAATTGTTTAAAACCGGTAACTTGGAAGTATCCACACCACAAATTTCAACTTTGTTTCGTGTCATGATTTTCCCTCCCAGGAGCAACTTATTGGTTAAGTATCTCCCAGGGGGAAAAATTTATGCTTATTAGCACAATCACCTAATTTTCTGTTAAATCATTTTATTAAATTCTTTCCGAAGACGCTTAATAATCCTTTTTTCCAATCTAGAAATATAGGATTGGGAAATCCCTAGCATATCAGCAACATCCTTTTGGGTTTTCTCCTCTTCTCCTCTCAAACCAAAGCGCATCTCCATAATTTTTCTTTCCCTATCCGATAATTTGGCCAATGCTTTCTGCAAAAGTTTGCGATCCACCTGATGCTCAATATCTTTATAGATCGTATCATTCTCTGTGCCCAATACATCAGAAAGCAATAATTCATTTCCATCCCAATCAATATTTAATGGTTCATCGAAGGAGACTTCCCCTCGGATTTTGTTATTTCTGCGCAAAAACATTAATATTTCATTCTCAATGCACCTTGAAGCATAGGTGGCCAGCTTTATCTTCTTTTCCGGATCAAAGGTATTGACTGCCTTGATTAAGCCGATGGTTCCAATGCTAACCAAATCCTCAATGTTGACTCCTGTATTTTCAAATTTCCGGGCAATATACACCACCAAACGAAGGTTTCTCTCGATCAGCATTGCCCTGACAGCCGCATCACCGGAGGGCAGTCTTTCCAACAAATGTTCCTCTTCTTCCCTGGATAAAGGAGGGGGCAACGCTTCATTCCCTCCAATATAGTATATTTCTTCGGCTTTTTTCCCAAAATAAAAGAGCAGCCGGTACCAGATTAAATGGATGGTTAGACGCAGTTTGGTCATCATGCAATACCTCCTTCTATTTGATTTACTTTATTTTTTAACATCAGCAGATGAGGGTGGATGATGGCTTGATAACTGTCATCCTTGGTTAATTTTTTCCCCTGAAGGCCCACAAGAACTCTTTCGGTTTCAAAGATTCCCTGCTGGCTGTGTATGACAATCCGTTCAGGTCTGAAGGCAATCAGAAATTGCATTTGACTTTTTCCTACCCCATGGAATGGGATTACCCTCACTTTAGTTAGCCATTCATCTGAGAGATTTGCCAACGAACGATCAACCTCATGGATGAGAATCTCCTCGTTTGATAAATGGACCATGGATTCAGGAATCCTTGAATGAAACTGACTCGCTTCCACCACAATGATTGGAATCCTTGTGATCGGTTCAAATAATTGATTTCCTGTATCAACTAATCCCTTACAAGTGATGGGGCCGCTTTTTAAAGGGCTTCCCAGATAAATATCCAATTTTACCAAATCTTGACCTCGTGTCTTATAACTTTCCACGGCCTCAAGATTCCTTTTGGAAAACCAATACATGAGAGGAATTCCTGTCAATACGAATGCCCAGGAGACCGGGTCACCGTAATTGCTCCGAGATGCAGTCATCATCCCTACAATCAGTTCATTCCTTGACTGCAAAAAGAAATATATCCCATAAATCCCTCCTCCGATAACAAAGGTGAGAAAATAAAATAAGCTTAAATTTTTGAATAGATTTAAAAAGCTGCGATATCCAAAGGCTGACCATACAAGAAGAATAGAAATCAAAAATTTCATCCACGGATGATACATCCAACCTATAGAGGAAACAAAGAAAGTGAACGTATAGGCTGTCCCAATCAATGATGCAATAGCCAATCGCCACTTTTTTACCGAAATGTGACGTATATGTCCGGTCATCCACAATAACAGAAAATCAACAAAGAAATTTAATAATAAGACAAGATCCAGATAAACCAGAACTTCTCACCATCCTCAGGTGAATTCATCGTGAAACCAGTATAGTATAATGATATTTCAAAGTCTGTCTAAACTTGCCGACAAGCCGTAATTTTTTTCGTCGAATTCCGTCAACTAGAATAGGAAGTTATGGGAAAAATTTAAGATTTACTAAGGGCAGTCTTCGAGTTCGTGCTTAGCGGAGGGGCTAAAGAACGGAAATTAAAAGGGGCATTTCCTTCATTGGAAATACCCCTTAGGTATTAAAATCTATAGTATTTTAAAATCTTATTTCTTCTTGTTTCTATTCCTTAAAAAAGCTGGAATATCCAGATTATCCCCAGAGCCAGAGGATCCTGTCTGAAAGGGCCTGAGATCAAATTTTTCCGCTGAAAATGGCTTATTAACCGTTTGCTGACCTTCGTCAAATCCAGTTGCGATCACCGTTACATAAATCTCATCTTTTAAATCCTCATTTATCACAGCACCAAAAATCATATTTACCTCAGGATCAGCAGATGATGCCACAATATCAGCCGCTTCGTTCACCTCAAAAAGGCTTAAATTCACCCCGCCCGTAATATTGAGCAAGACCCCCCTCGCTCCATCAATAGAGGTTTCCAACAAAGGGCTACAAATGGCTTTTTTCGCCGCTTCCGTTGCCCGATTTTCACCGGAAGCCACACCGATTCCCATAAGGGCTGAGCCCTTTTCAGTCATAATGGTCTTCACATCGGCAAAATCAAGATTAATCAGTCCGGGGACGGCAATTAAATCCGATATTCCCTGTACCCCCTGGCGAAGAACATTATCTGCTTCTTTAAAGGCTTCCAGCATAGGTGTATTTTTATCAACAATTTCGAGAAGTCGGTCATTAGGGATAACGATTAACGTATCCACTTTCTCCTTTAAGGTAGCAATTCCACTCTCTGCCTGCTTTGCCCTTTTTCTGCCCTCAAATGTAAAGGGGCGCGTGACCACACCTACTGTAAGAGCTCCTAATTCTTTGGCAATTTCTGCAATGACTGGTGCAGCTCCTGTACCCGTCCCGCCTCCCATGCCGGCAGTGACAAATACCATATCCGCTCCACGAAGAGCATTTTCAATGGCTTCCCGGCTTTCTTCGGCAGCTTTTTTGCCAATTTCAGGATTGGCTCCTGCCCCAAGGCCGCGAGTCAGCTTCTCACCAATCTGCATTTTTACTTCAGCTTGGGATTGCTTAAGGGCCTGTCCATCTGTATTAACAGAGATAAATTCCACACCTTGAACTCCAGCAGCAATCATGCGATTCACTGCGTTATTTCCGCCGCCGCCTACACCGATTACCTTTATTTGTGCCAATTGGTCCATTTCTACATCAAATTGTAACATAGGATCTGTTCCCCCTCATCACAGTCAACGGGATTAGATAAACTCTTTCAACCAATCTTTCATTTTCTCCATTAGATTCCCTGACTTTGTATGGTTCGACTTTGTTGTGCTTTTATTCTTCATTCTATTTTGACCCTGAACATGGGTAACTCTTCGGAACATTTGTTTTGAGGCATATCGAATGATGCCAACTCCTGTAGTAAATGAAGGATCACGTACTCCAATATAATCCGGCATTGCAATACGGACCGGGCCGGGAAGTATTTCCTTTGCAACCAACAAAATTCCGGGCATGGCTACAACGCCGCCGGTTAAAACAAATCCGCCAGGAATCTCATCATGAACCCCCATTTTTGAAATTTCTTTATGAATTAGTGTAAAAATCTCCTCCACGCGAGGCTCAATAATGTTGGCTAAGTCATATTGCGAATACTGTTTTTCCATATCGCTTCCTATCCGTGGGACTTTAAAAGTTTCTTCAGTTGAAGCTTCCTTGATTGAGGCACAACCATATTTCAGCTTAATTCTCTCAGATATCTCAGTATGAGTGCGCAGTCCTATCGTAATATCGTGGGTGATGTATTCACCTCCGATAGGAAGGACTGAGTGGGCAGCCAAATAACCATCTTCAAAATAAGCAAGGGTTGTGGATCCCGCCCCGATATCTAATAAAAAGACACCTAAATTCTTATCATCCTTGGAAAGGGCAATTTCACTTGCCGCTAAAGGTTGGAGAACAATACCGGCTATGGATAATCCCGCCCGTTGAATACAGCGAACCACGTTATGTATTACAGTTTTAGAACCAGTAATGATGGTTCCTTCCATTTCCAAACGAACTCCGATCATCCCGCGTGGATCCTTTATGTCTCTCAATCCATCTACAACAAACTGTTTAGGTACTACATCAATGATCTCTCTTTCAGGGGGGATGGCAATTACCCGGGAAGCTTGAATCACCCGTTCAATATCCTCGTCTCCAATCTCTCGGTCCTCACTGGATACAGCAACGACTCCCTGGGTTGGTAATAATTGAATATGATTACCAGCTATACCTATAAACACATCCTGTATCGAGATCCCAACCATTTGTTCCGCATGCTGAACGGCATTTCGGATTGAAGCAACGGTTTGATCAATATCAACGATGGCACCTTTTTTGATCCCCTCAGAATCTGAGGAGCCAACCCCTATAATATTAAGGGCGCCATTATTTATTTCTCCGATAATGACTCTGACTTTGGATGTACCGATGTCCAAACTGACAATATAATCATCGATGCTCAAACTATGGCACCTCCCTGAAAAAAGGTCTGCAACTGATTCACATAGTATCTAATTTCCACATTCATTACCTTTTCCCTTTTTTTTTCAATATTTTTTCATAGAAAAATTTACTTCAATAAAAATGAAAGACAAAATTTGGATTATCAGTCCTTAGCTTATACCGAAAATAATGTAATGCTTGATCTCCCGCATAATATCTATAATAACATTGAAATGAAATATTATAAATAGGGTATTTCGCCTATTCGCTCATGTTTGCTTCAGAATTGGTTTCATATGTGCGATACCAGGTTCCATCAAGAAGATAGATAATTCCGTAAGAGCGATCCTGATCTTTGCTTTCTATTTTTTTTAAGATTTGGGGGTATAATTCGAACTTTTTAGCAAAACCGGAAATCGTAGAATAGACTTCATATCCGGATAGGGTATAAAAATGTATGCGGTCTGGATAAGAAGGAGTGGGTTCCAGATGAATATCAGAAATTCTTTCTCGCAAATAACTTGGCAGGTTTGAGAGCTCCTTCGCTAATTCTGGCAGCTTGCTTTTATCATCCCACTGGGTAATGATGGGATCGTTGACAAACTGGGATTTCCATTCACGATGAGTTAAAATTTTTCCGTTAGAAGTAATAGGATATAACTTCCCATTTTCTAACCAAAAGGATATGACTGAATACTCTTTGACAGAGATGATCAGTTTTCCAGGGAATTTTTTTTCAACCTTTGCTTCAGAGATCTCCGGAAGCTTTGTTAACCGTTCAATAACAGAACCGGATATGACCTGAAAAATTGAATCGCCGATTTTTATTCCCGAATGATCAATCACTTCCTGTCGGGACAGCAATAAATTACCCTCGACAAGAATATCGGAAACTTTACTGAAGGGAGATTTTAAAAATAATAGAATCAAGACGGATATAAAAAAAAGAAACAAAACGATCAGGAGAAATAAGTTTGCTTTTCTTTTTCTCTTTTTTTTTAATACCGGTATCCGCTTAACCTGTCCTTGTTCAGGATACATAGAACCCATCCCCCAGTTCACATGTAGGAAAATACGAAAAACATCAGAAAAAATAGGCATATAAACGAGCGAAACGATTTATATGCCTATACTTTTAAACTTAAAGGTTGACTCTTTGCATGTTCGCATTGATTTGTTTTAAGTAGGTTTCCAATTTCTCGTAGCCTCTGTCAATATGATGGATATGGTGAATCCTTGAGACCCCTTTTGCTGCCAATGCAGCCAACACCAACGCTGCTCCTGCCCTAAGGTCAGTCGCTTCCACCATCGCTCCCTCAAGATAAGGAACACCCCGTATAAAAGCTGAATTTAAATCTACTTGAATATTGGCCCCCATGCGATTCAGTTCATTCACATGCTTAAACCGGCTGTCAAAAACATTTTCCGAAACGATACTTGCCCCATTAGCTGTACTTAATAAAGCCATCATGGGAGCTTGAAGATCAGTTGGGAAACCTGGATACGGCGCCGTCCGTACCCGATCTACTGACCTTAACCGCTTAGGACCTTTGACCTTCATTATATCAGACTCTATGCTGATTTCAACACCACAGCGTCTTAAGACATCGATGACTGCATCCAGATGATCTGCCCTCGCATTTTCAATGGTAATCTCCCCGCTCGTAATGGCGGCAGCCATCATAAAAGTACCGGTCACGATTCGATCAGGTATGACCCGATAATCAGAGGCGCGTAAGTCCTTAACTCCTTCAATTTCAATCACATTGGTACCGGCACCCGACACCTTCGCCCCCATGGAGTTTAAGAAATTTTGTAAATCTATAATCTCTGGCTCCCTTGCCGCATTTTTAATTTGGGTTTTTCCTTTTGCCAGAACAGCAGCCATCATAATATTTTCTGTAGCTCCTACACTCGGGTAGTCCAAGTAAATGGAATTTCCCTGCAGAACAGGAGCTGAACAAGTAATATAACCCCCTTTCACTTCAATATGAGCACCCAGATACTCTAATCCTTTCAGATGAAGGTCAATTCTTCTTTCTCCAATGGCACAACCACCTGGCCTGGTTACGGTTACTCTTCCAAAACGGGCGAGTAAAGGTCCCATTAAAAAGATGGAAGATCGCATTTGTCCCATAAGATCTTCGGGAATGTCTGTCTGATTGACACCAGAAGTATCGATGATAACCTTAGACGAATCAACTTTACATCTAGCCCCAATACGTTTTAAAATATCCAACATGACATAAATATCCAACAATTGGGGAATTTCTCGTATGATATGTTTCCCTTTAGCAAGCAGGGTTGCGGAGAATATTGGTAATGATGCATTTTTTGCCCCGTGAACTCTTACCTTACCTGACAGAGGTTTTCCCCCTTCGATGATGAAAGCTTCCAATGTTTCACCTCCGATTTACCCCTCACCAACCACCTTAACCTCAGGTATCAGTTCAACATGAAATTTCTCTTTAACCATTTCTTTTACATGCTCAATAAGTGTAAGAACATCATCGGCCGTTGCCCTCCCACAATTAACAATAAAATTGGCATGCTGCAAAGAAATTTGCGCATCCCCCACCCGATATCCCTTTAAACCAGCTTTCTCAATCAATCCTCCAGCATAGTAATTCTCCGGATTTTTAAAGACACTTCCCGCACAAGGGAACTGGAGGGGCTGGGATTTTCTTCTCTTATCCTTGTGTAATGCCATTGCCGCTGCAATTTCCTTCCTGTTACCACGCTTTAATTGAAAGTCTGCCTCAACAACCACCCATTTTTTTTGTTGTAAAATAGAGTTACGATACTGAAATTTTAAATCCTCGGTCGTCAAAGTAAGTGGTTCCCCATTTTCCTTTACAATCTTCACAGTTACTAAGATTCTTGATACATCAGACCCATGGGCACCCGCATTCATATATATTGCTCCACCAACAGTTCCGGGGATTCCACCAGCAAATTCCAGTCCAGTCAGACCCTCTTTACCTGCCATTACTGCCAATTTTATAAAGGAATAACCGGCACCTACTCTTACAGTTTCCCCCAAAAATCGGAGATTTTCAAAGCCATGGGATAATTTGATGACAGCCCCTCGAATCCCCTTATCCCGAACCAGCAGATTGGATCCTCTTCCAATCACAGTCCAAGGTATATCAGTCTGATGAAGAAATTTGAGAATTTTTTGCAACCCAGTCTGATCATGAGGAATGATGAGAATATCCACAGGTCCGCCAATTTGCCAGGTGGTATGATTGGACATGGGCTCCTCAAGTAAAAACTCTCCAACTTGGTTCTCCTGTAAGAAACTTATGAGATCCTTCATCATCATTATCCTCCTTGATCATGATTCCTTGCCCCAGACTTACCATGTGATATCATATTTTATGCTGATTTTGCATAAGTGTGACGACCGCCTATTCCTGTAGTACAGCCATCTATGCCCGTAGCATGGCCTTTGCTTCCTTATACAGAAGCTCAGCAGCTTCTGGTTTTCCAAGGGATTTTGCCTTTATAGACATATGTATCAAACGGGTTTCATCATTCATCAGATCATGAATGGCTTGAAACAGAGCCATTTCATTCAAATCCTTTTCTAACAACATGATAGATGCACCCTGTTCTTCCATCCAACGAGCATTTTTTTCCTGATGATTATTTGTTACATAAGGTGATGGGATTAATATGGATGGAAGTCCCAATGCCGTGATTTCTGCCAAAAAAGAGGCCCCGGCACGATTAATGATCAAACTGGTGGCTGCCAAAACTTCCGGCATATTATACAAAAAAGGGTAAACAGAAAGATTGGTTGGAACATGTTCACCAATCCGCTGAACAACCTTTTCATAGTGTACTTCACCAGTTACATAAACAAAGTGGAAATCAGGTAACTCCACCAATCTAGGAATCATCGATAAGAAAGTTTCATTAATGGGCCTTGCACCGCGGCTTCCACCAACCACAAGAACAATCTTCTTCTCGGGTAAGATGTGAAGGGACTCAAATCCCTGTTTAGCTTCAGCAGTGGCTACTTCCGTTGCCCTTGGATTTCCTGTCAATTTTACTTTTTTCGCGGGAAAATATTGTTCAGAACCTGAAAAGGATACGGCAACCATGTCCACATATCTGGATAAAAATTGGTTGGTTAATCCCGGTATAACATTCTGCTCATGGATTAAAGTAGGGATGGACAGTTTAGAAGCAGCATATACAACGGGGGCACATACATAACCTCCCGTCCCAATGACGATATCCGGTTTAAACTTGCGAATCAATGATTTACAGATGCTTACTCCATTTATAAATCGATACACCGTTCTAAGATTCTCCCATGAGATTTTCCTTTTAAACCCCGAAACTTTAAGTGGAAAGAAAGGGATCCCTTCTTTCTGAACAATATCTGCTTCTAGTCCATGCTTGGAACCTACATAAAGAATCTCAATATCGGACTCCCGTTTTTTAAACTCTTTCAATAGGGATAGAGCTGGATAAATATGGCCTCCTGTTCCTCCCCCTGAGATGATAATCCTCATCCGATCACCTCGAATATCTGGAAATATTAAGTAACACTCCTACAGCGGTTAAGGTTAAGGTAAGCGATGATCCTCCGTAGCTAATAAATGGCAATGTGATACCTGTAACTGGAAAAAGGCCGGTCACCACCCCTACATTAATAATCACTTGAATGGCAATCATGCTGACAATCCCTACGGCCAATAGACTCCCAAACATATCCGGTGCGGTAATGGCCGCTCTAAATCCTCTCCACAGGAGAATCAAAAAAAGTAAAAGAACGAAGGAACCGCCAATAAACCCCAATTCTTCGGCCAATATGGAAAAAATAAAATCTGTTTGCGGTTCGGGAACATAATAAAATTTTTGTCTGCTCATGCCCAGACCCAATCCCATTAATCCGCCAGGTCCAATGGCGTAAAGGGATTGAATCAGCTGCCACCCTACCCCCTGTGGATCTTGCCAAGGATCCAGAAATCCTGTAATTCGGGCGATGCGATATGGTGCTGCAAGGATTAGGGCAACAAAACCTGCCACTCCCAACATGGCTAATCCCGATAAATGAGCCAACCTGGCTCCTGCCACATAGATCATTAAAACAGCGGTTCCAACCAAAATGGTACCTGTTCCTAAATCAGGCTGCATCATAATCAGGGCAAAGGCAAACCCTACAATGGAGAGCGGCGGAATAATACCTTTGGTAAAGAAGATCATTTGCTTCTGATGTTCTGATAACCATTTAGACAAAAACAGAATCATAGTCAATTTCATAAATTCGGAAGGTTGAAGGGAAAAAGCTCCTACTCCCAGCCAACTGCTGGCTCCTCCTCGAACCAAACCCACCCCGGGAATCAAAACGATCACCAGAAGAAAAAAACAAAGAATCAATCCGGTTTTTGCCCATTTTCTCCAGATCCAATAATCCACATTCATCGTAATTATCATGGCAATCACACCAAGAGCAGCAAACAAAAACTGTCTCTTTACATAAAAGTACATATCCCCCTGCTGATAGAAGGATAACACTGCGCTGGAACTATAAACCATAACAACACCAATCGATAATAAGCCTAGAGAAGCAGCAATGATAAAAAAATCCGGGTAAACACGAGCCTTTGACAAAGGGAAACACCTCATTTATTGTAAAATAAGTGCCTAAAGGCCTTCTTTTACAAGTCTATGCACAGCTTGTTTAAACATGCTTCCCCTCTCCTCAAAGGAAGAATACATATCCCAACTGGCACATGCCGGAGATAGCAGCACCACATCACCGCTGGCTGCAAATGAAAGTGACGCCTCCGCGGCACTACTTACATTTTCGACGGTTTTTATCCGGTCCAACCCTGCCAGTTCCCCTGCTTTTTTCAGTTTTTCCGATGTTTGGCCATAGGTAATTAATCCCTTCACATGTTCCTTGAAAACAGGAACCAATTCCATAAAATCGATTCCCCGGTCTAATCCCCCTGCAATCAGAACAACCGGTTCAGTGAATGACGTGATAGAAGAAATGGCTGCCTGAGGATTGGTTGCTTTAGAATCATTATAAAATTTTACACCATTCAGCTCAGTCACAAATTCAAGTCTATGTTCCACTCCTTGAAATGTTTTTAAAACCTCCACCACATGTTCCGGTTGAACTCCCCATTGCAGAGAGATAGCAGCTGCCGCCAGGGCATTTTCCACATTATGGCTACCTTTTAAGGCAACTTCCTGCCGATCCATCAAAAGAATCGTCTCTTCTCTCTGGGGTCGATAAAATAATTGGCCACGTTGAAAAAAAGCACCCTGGGGGACCTCATGGGAGGTACTAAACCACACCTTTTGTGACGGGATCTGATGGGAAAGTGATCGTATCAGGGAAGAATTCCAATTCAAAACCGCCACATCATCCTTTGTCTGATTGATAAACAGATTCATCTTCGCCTTTGCATACTCTTCAATGGTATGGTGATAATCCAAATGGGCAGGATAAAGGTTTAACAAGCATCCTATTTGCGGGCGGAAATGCTGGATCCCTGCCAGTTGAAAACTGCTTAATTCAGCCACAATGACAGATAGCTGTTCTTCTTGAAGGACAACTTCGCTTAACGCCCTGCCGATATTTCCGGCTACCGTAGGGTAAAAACTTCCTTTTTTTAACATCTCTCCTACCAATGTTGTGGTGGTTGTTTTGCCGTTGGAACCGGTGATCGCGATAAAAGGGACATCGATAAAATCATAAGCCACTTCCACTTCAGTGATTACAGGTATCGATAGTTGCATCGCTTTAGCAATCGGCGGAGATTCATAAGGGACACCGGGATTTTTCACCACAAGATCAATCTGAGGATGAATAACATCATCGGGATGAGAACCACAAATACAAATAATTCCCATCTGTTCTAATTCCTCTATCCCTTGACAGCTTTGACGCTCTCTTCGATCATTAATCGTAACTTGAGCTCCCACATCGTGAAGAAGTTTGGCAACAGCTAGTCCACTCTTACCGGTACCAATCACGACAATGTTTTTCCCTTGGTATTTTGGCTGAATCCATTCTCTTCCCATCACATCAACACCTCAATATACACGCCAATTCCGGCAAATACTAGGCCTGCTAGCCAAAATGAAACAACCACCTTCCATTCAGACCATCCGCCCAGTTCAAAATGGTGATGGATTGGGCTCATACGGAAAATCCGTTTTCCTCTGGTTTTAAACGAAATCACTTGAATTAGAACACTCAACGTTTCAATGACAAAGACTCCGCCGATGATGATCAAAAGAAGCTCTGTCTTCGTTAAAATCGCTAGGGCTCCCAACGCCCCTCCTAGCGCAAGGGAACCGGTGTCACCCATAAACACCTTTGCCGGGTGGGCATTATACACGAGAAATCCCATGACCGCCCCTACCACCGCAGCACTAAAAATGGCCAAATTGGGCTGGGTCATGACCGATGCAATAATGGCGTAAGCTCCAAAAGCAATGGCACTGGTACCAGCTAACAAACCGTCTAACCCATCCGTTAAATTGACTGCATTAGATGTTCCCAAGATGATCAGGATCACCAATGGAAGATATAACCATCCGATGTCTATTCCTACGTTTTCACCGGGTAAATAGACCACGGTGGAATGTCCGGTCACCATCAAAAAATAATAAAAGGCTCCGGCAACCAAAAGCTGGCCAAACAGTTTTTGTTTAGCCGTAAGTCCCAGATTTCTCTTCATTACAACCTTGATAAAATCATCAAGGAATCCGAGGAGTCCATATCCCAATGTGACAAATATCAGCAAAAAAAGATCTGTTGTTTGATTGGCAAATTTTAATACCGTAAAGGAAATGGCCAATAAAATAATGGTACCTCCCATGGTAGGAGTACCAGATTTTTTCATATGATTTTTAGGTCCTTCTTCACGAATGCTTTGGCCAAATTTCAAACGTCGCAACACTGGAATGAAAAGAGGGCCTAAAAGAACTGCTAAGATGAAAGCAGCACCTAAGGAAAAAAGCAAAATTCTAGTAAACAACCTGTTCCGCCCTCCTTCTGGTCTACAACAAATGTTCAATAATCGTTTCCAACGCCATTCCCCTTGATGCCTTCACAACAATGACAGCATCCCTTGTCAAAAGAGGGATAAGGGTTGAAATCAATTCCTCTTTATTTAAAAAATGATAGGCCCGTTCACTGGAAAAACCCGACTCTATGGCCCCCTGATGAATGTACCGGGACCGGGGTCCATATGTGACTAATATATCAATATTTTGAGATGAAATAAAATTTCCGACTTCGTAATGCCAAGCATTCTCTTCGTCACCCAATTCAAGCATGTCCCCCAAAACAAGAACCCGCTGTCTTCCTTCCAATGCCGATAGAAAGGAAACAGCCGCTTTAACGGAAGTGGGGCTTGCATTATAGGCATCATTGACGATTTCTATTTGATTTTTTCCCTGTATCACTTCCATTCTCATTTTTGTCATTTGGGGATTTTGTAAACCCTTTTTAATCTCCTTACTGGAAAGGCCGAATAATTTCGCAACGGCAATGGTATACAAAAGATTTTTTAAATGGTGTTTCCCTATTAAATTAGTCGTGAATGAATTGCCTTCCCCTTTTATGAAAAATTCCATTCCTCTTAAACCTTTTAACTTGTAAGAAAAAATGGCAAAGTCATTCTGAAGGTCAAATCCGCACCGAACCACATGAGCGGCTATCTCTCCAATTTTTGAAGTAAGCAAAGGTTCATCTCCATCTATAATAAGATAACCGTCAGACTTTAATCCATCTAATATTTCTAACTTGGCCCTGGAAATCCCTTCCCTTGAACCTAAAAATTGTATGTGAGACTCTCCAATATTGGTAATCACTGCAATATCAGGGTTGGCAATCTTTGATAGGAGAGAGATTTCTCCAAAATGATTCATTCCCATTTCCACTACGCCAATTTCGGTATCTGATGGAATGGACAATAACGTTAACGGGAGTCCGATGTGGTTATTCAGGTTTCCCTTCGTCTCATATACCTTGTATCTGACAGACAAAACAGAAGCAATCAAGTCTTTCACTGTGGTTTTTCCGTTGCTTCCCGTAACTGCAACGATTGGAATCCCAATTTTTTTTCGATAATAAGACGCCAATGATTGAAGAGCAGACAGTGTATCTTTGACCAGTATAACAGGGCCTGTTGGAGGGGGGAGATGATTCTCCTGCCAAAGGGACAGAGCCGCCCCCTGTTCCAGCGCCTGTTGTACAAATTGATGTCCATCAAATTGATCTCCAATCAAGGGGACAAACAAATTGCCGGAAGTGATTTTTCTGCTATCCGTCGTCACACCGATAACCGGAACTGTTAATAGATCCCGTTCGCCCAACCATTTCCCATAGGTTGCTTGAACGATCTCCTTGACGCTCATTCTCACTTCTTTTTGCTCCTTATTGCCTCTTTTGCAACCAGACGATCATCAAAGGGCAGAACTTCTCCTTTAATAATCTGGTATGTTTCATGTCCTTTACCAGCAATTAATATCACATCATCCTTTTGAGCCTCATTGATGGCATATTGAATCGCCTGTTTTCGGTCTACCATCGTCACATACTTATTTCGCGGAATATTCCTTTCTTTCAAACCCTGAACCATATCATCAATAATTGCCTGGGGTTCTTCTGATCGTGGATTATCAGATGTGATAACGGCAACATTTGAATACTTGGCAGCAATGGAAGCCATAATCGGACGCTTGGTTTTATCCCGATCACCTCCACAGCCGACTACACAATATACTTTGCCTGTTGCAAAATCCCGAATGGTCTTTAATACATTTTCTAAACTGTCTGGAGTATGGGCGTAATCTACAATCACGGTAAAATCCTGCCCTTCATCTACCTTTTCAAAACGTCCGTTCACCCCAGGCACCTTTTCAAGGGCTGACTGAATCACGGGTAAAGGTACATTTTCAACAACAGCAGCGGAAATGGCGGCCAGGGAATTATAAATACTAAACATTCCAATCAACTTTATTTTCAGGGGAATTTCTCCGGCAGGCGTCTTCACTGTGAAGGAAGTTCCCGTTGAGGAAATCTTAAGATCGGTGGCCATTACGTCTGCCTTATTTTTTATGCCGTAGGATACAACTTGGGCAGAAGTCATTTTGGCATAGCATAAACTTGCCTCATCATCTTGATTCAGTATCGCGAAGGAAGGAGAATCCCAATGATATGTATTTCCCAATTGGCTAAAGAGAAGTCCCTTTGCCTGTTTATACTGCTCCATAGTTCCATGATAATCCAAGTGATCTTGAGTGAGGTTCGTAAAAATTGCTGTTTTGTAGCGGCACCCCCTAACCCTTCCCATTTCCAGGGCATGGGAGGATACTTCCATCATGGCATATTCTACACCTGCATCAACCATTCTGCGGAAGCTATGCTGAAGTTCAAAAACATCAGGAGTGGTATTTTTCACCTCTTCTGTTTCATCTCCGATTTTCATATGAATTGTCCCAATCAGGCCAGTTTTTTTGCCATACTCTCTGAAGATAGCTTCCAGTAAATAGGTAACCGTCGTTTTCCCATTGGTTCCGGTTACTCCAATCAAATCCAAATGGTGGGTAGGCTGACCAAAAAAAGTATCGGCAACAATAGCCATCGCCCTTCTGACATCCGGTACAATGATCTGTGTCACTGGCACATCCAGGATTCTTTCTACCATAAGAGCTTTTGCCCCTAAAGATACCGCCTGATGAGCAAACTGATGTCCATCCGTTTTAAAACCAGGGATACATATAAATAAATCTCCCTCTTTTACCTTTCGGGAATCTACTGCCAAACCTGTAATCTCTATTTCATTGTCATGAACGATTTCTTTGATAAACAAATGTTTCACTAAATCCATTAACTTCACGGTATCCACCCCGTTTCCCTCGAATCAACATTCTGACGTGCAATCATTCGTTTCACTTTTAATCACTTCATGACCTGAGGACTACTTTACTAAGAATAGAACTAAACGCTCATGATCCTTCGGGTCATGTAAGTTTAGTTCCATCTGTTTAGTCAGGGTAAAGTGGCGAAAAGCACAAGTATAAATTGTCGACATTGACACGACCTGTGCCCAGCCATTGGCCCATCTATTATTTTATACACCTTTTTATTTTTTGTCACCCAAATAAATCCGGATGGTTGATCCCCTCTCTACTTTTGTTCCCGGTTGAGGTGATTGATAGAGTATGGTATTTCCGCTGCCGCTTGTATCAATTCTAAATGTGAAATAGCTTTCTTGAAGCTTATGAACAGGAACCCCCCTGAGATCAGGAACCTCAACCAATGGAATTTCGCCATAACGGTATTCCTTTGGAATTTGTTCCTTTCTGGGTTGAACATCCAGATATTGCAAGACATCAACCATCATGTTTCTAACGATAGGTGCCGCCACCACACCACCAAATTGGATTCCTTTCGGGTTATCCACGGCTGCATAAATTACAACTTTGGGATCGTCTGCCGGGGCAAATCCGATGAAAGAAACAATATGCTCATTGCTTAAGTAACCTCCTCCAGGGGCAGGTTTTTGGGCAGTCCCTGTTTTTCCGCCCAAACGGTATCCGTCAATATAAGCACGATATCCTGTTCCCTTGGCAACCACACTTTCCAGGGCCTTCCTTACCTGAGACGATGTTTCTGGAGATATGACCTGACGAATCAGTTTAGGGTTATTCATTGCAAGAACTTCATCGGTCTTTGGATCATGCCATTCTTTTGCAATATAAGGTTGAAACAATTTCCCTCCATTGATCGCTGCAGAGACTGCCGCCACTTGCTGGATTGGTGTTACCGCCACCCCTTGACCAAAAGACGTCGTTGCCAGTTCGACAGGACCAATTCTCTCAGGCTTAAATAAAATCCCAGTGGACTCCCCGTTCAGATCAATCCCTGTTTTTTGACCAAATCCAAAGTTGCGGATATATTGAAAAAGCTTTTTTTCTCCTACCTTTTGTCCTAGGGCAACGAAACCAGGGTTACACGAATTCTCGACCACCTCCAAGTAGGTTTGGGAACCGTGTCCCCCTTTTTTCCAACATCTCAATGTAGCCCCGGCCACTTTGGCATATCCGGGGTCAAAAAATGTATCCTTCTCCAAATCGACCATCTTTTCTTCAAGAGCTGCGGCAAGAGTGATGATTTTAAAAGTAGATCCCGGTTCATAGGTCTTCCAAATAGGAAGATTCCGATTAAATATTTGACTGGGGTACTCTTGATAACGGGCAGGATCATACTCCGGCATACTGGCCATTCCCAATATTTCTCCGGTGTTTGGGTCCATCGCGATAGCCAAGGCATTATCGGCTCGATAAGTTAACATGGCCTGTTCCAATTCACGTTCCAAAATGAATTGAATGGTGCGGTCGATGGTAAGGAATAAACTATCTCCTTCCTTTGGAGGAGAATATCTCTCTTTTTGATCGGGCATCTCTTTTCCTTTGGCATCGGAAAAAAAGGAAACAGAGCCTTTTTTCCCTTTTAACCGTTCATCATATACTTTTTCGATTCCAGTCAATCCCTGATTATCTATGCCGGTAAATCCCAATACATGGGAAGCAAATGCCCCGTTGGGGTAATACCTCTTGTTTTCCTGGCTGATGACAATGCCGGGTAATCTCAGTTGGGCAACTTCCTTTGCTTTTTCTTCAGAAATCTTTCTTCCCTCTGGAGCAATTCTGACCATTAATTCCCTCTTGGTAATCAGCCGATAAACCTTTTCTTCACTCATGTTTAATACTCCGGCTAACTGACGGGCGGTATTAGCCGGATCCTTAATCTGAGCCGGTACAGCCATGACTGACGGCGCACTAATATTATAAGCCAGCAGTTCCCCATTTCGATCATAAATTTTACCCCTGATGCCTTCAAAGGGAATATCACGGGTCCATAAGTCTTCTGCTTTGTTTAATAACCACTGCCCTTTCACCAATTGTATATAGCCGAGCCTTCCGATGAGTATGAGAAATAATAGCATGCCTCCAATTAACACATAAAATATGCGTTTCCTTAGGGTTACATTGGAGACCCACACCATCGACCCCCCCCTTATCTCAACGTAATCAAAAACAACCCGTCTCCTTTTTACCCTATTCGAGACAAAGGGGAAATAGAACAAGCACCGACATCTATAGATGGATGGAACTACTGCATTTACTAAGGACAGCCTTGTGAGCTCCGTTAGTTCGATTACTCTTGCTCCGGCGAAATTCCTTTTGGAGCCATTTTTAATGTAATCATTAAGTTGTTCACCAAGGGGGTCCCTGGTGACGGACTCTGTTCAACCACATATCCATTCCCTTCAATGAGTGGCTTAAGCTGAAGAATTTGCGTCAATTGATAAACCTCCCTGAGGGATTTGCCCGTGAAATCAGGTACTGCCATTTTCTCTAATTCCTCCGTCAAAAGATATATTGGGGAGTTCTCAACAATTTGAGACCCTGATTGGGGGATCTGCTTTAACACCTGATTACCCCCGCCCAAAATTGTAGGAACCAAGTTTAACTCGATCAGTTTTTGCTGGGCAACCAATAGAGGTTTACCCTCCAATTGCGGAATGCTGATGATTTTTTCTTCAGGTGTTTCTTTCTCCACTACTTTGGGAGAAATACCTAAATATTGCAGACTATTTCTCATAACGCTTTTAAAGATGGGGGCAACCACATCCGCACCTTGGTAATATTCAACATCCGGTTCATCTACCACTACATAAACGAGCAGCTGGGGATCATCTTTTGGAGCATAACCGATAAATGAAAAAATGTATTGATCCTGTTTGTATTTTCCATCTTTTCCAATTTTTTGGGCTGTTCCTGTTTTTCCTACGACATCATAACCTTCAATATAGTACTTTTGACCCGTTCCTTGGGTCACAACCGTCTCTAAAATTTCTGTCACCTGTTTGGCAGTAGATGGAGAAATGATCTGACGATTCACCTTCGGCTTCACTTCTGTTTCTTCTCCGGTATTGGGATCCTCTATCTTTTTTATAATGGTAGGCTGTATCCACTTACCTCCATTGGCTACCGCCGATACCGCCGCCACCTGTTGGATTGCCGTGATTCCTATTCCTTGACCGAAAGAAATATTGGCCACATCAGCAGGATACGCTTGGCTTATATCCTTGACAAGACCAGGAACTTCATTCTCCAATTGAATATTTGTTTTTTTGCCGAATCCAAATTTATCAATGTAAGAAAATAAACGTTCTTTCTTTAATTTCTCGTAACCCAGTATGGCAAATCCGACGTTACTGGAACGCTGAACAGCTTCGAGAAAGGTAATTTTCCCCCATCCCTTTCCATTATTGTGATCAGGGATGATCGCTCCGGGAACTTTTAATCGGCCAGACTGATATTTCTCATCAGGATTAAATTCTCCCTCCTCAATGGCTGCCGCCAACGTAATAATTTTGAAGGTTGAACCCGGTTCAAACACACTGCTAACCGCAAAATTATTAAATTTTTCGTAGTCCCCTCCAAAGTTCCAGTACTCATTGGGATCAAAATCTGGTCTGTTAGCTAAAGCCAAAATTTCTCCCGTTTTCGGGTTTGCAACTATCACCGACATTCTTTTTGGCTTAAAATTCATTTCCGCCTCGTCTAACGCCTGTTCCGCATACTGCTGAATTCTTTGATCAATGGTGAGGAAAATATTTTTGCCGTCTACAGCAGGTTGAATATCCTCCACTCCCTCAGGCAATTCATATCCTTTTGCATCTTTAATAAATTTGTATCTTCCGGGAATGCCCCTTAATTCTTTATCAAACAAATTCTCAATGCCACTCACAGCTTTCCCATCAAGATTAACATATCCCAGTACATGGGAAGCAAAATTACGGTTGGGGTAATATCTTTTGTTTGACTCTATGAAAGATATTCCCTCTATGTTTAGAGCTTCAACTTTCTGAGCCGTCTCCTTGTCAATTTTCCATCCGCCTGGCCGAAGCTCCACTTGATATAAGTCTTCCCTGGTTAACAATTTGAGCAATTTTTCCTCAGACATGTTTAGGATAGGTGCCAACTTCCGTGCAGCTTCTAGGGGGTTTTTAACCCTTTCCGGATCTTTTTTGCTTATGGTGGCAACCACCGTATAAGCTTTTGAATTTTGCGCTAATTCACTTCCATTCCGATCATAGATAATCCCCCTTTTGGGCTCAATAACCGCATTTCTTTTCCACATTTCCTGAGCCTTTTGCGTCAACAATTCCGCGTTTACCGATTGAAGCCAAAATAACCTTGTCAAAATAATTAAAAATAAAACAGTATATAATATCCCAATAAGAATGCTTTTTATCTTAACATGTTGTCTGTATGACATGTCTTTCTCCCCTTAACCCGCTTGTTATCCCTATATATCGGCAAATCCTTCTATGGATGACCGATGATCTTCACCTGAGTTGATTGGGTCATTCCTTTTTTTTCGGCAATCTCCAATATCCTTTCCGGGGAGTTAAGTGCAGCTACCTTTAACTGCAAATTAGCGATCTCTTCGTTTACCGCTGAAATTTGTTTCTTTGTTTCTTGTATCTGATAATTTAATTCGGCGATCTGGGAATACCTTGACAAAACCATACCGGAAACAATGACAAAGAGAATGACCATCATGAGGTATAAAAGTTTTTCGCCAACGGGGACAGACCGGATGATGGTCACCCTTCTTTTCTCAGCTCTGCTTTTCCGTTTTTTCCCTTGAACAACTGCTAGATTTCCTTGATGCGAGTAATAATTCATAGTTAACACTCCCAAATGAGATATTATATAGAGGATGTTCTACAGGCCCTTATAGTTTTTCGGCAATGCGTAATTTGGCTGAGCGTGAACGGGGATTCATTTCCAATTCCTTAACACTTGGCAAAATCGGTTTTTTCGTAATGACCTTTAATTCCGGACGGTGATTACAAACACATTGGGGAAAATCAGGTGGACAGGTGCATCCCTGTGATTTCCCCTGAAAAATCTGTTTGCAAATTCGATCTTCAAGGGAGTGAAAAGTAATGACCGCGACCCTTCCGCCTTTTGCCAATAGTGAAATCGCACCCTGTAATGCTTCTTCAAATGCTCTTAACTCATCGTTCACGGCAATGCGAATGGCCTGAAATGTCCTCTTGGCCGGATGCGGTCCTGATCTTCTTGCGGGAGCGGGGATCGAATCTTTAATGATTTCCACCAATTGACCGGTTGTATATATCGGCGATTCTACCCTTTTGGTTACGATGTTTTTGGCAATTCTTCTCGAAAATTTTTCTTCGCCATATTGAAAGATCACATCTGCAAGTTGTTTTTCATCCCAAGCATTCACCACATCAAAAGCGGTTAAAGGGGAACTTTGGTCCATTCTCATATCCAAAGGAGCATCTGCATTGTAGCTGAAACCCCGTTCCTCCACATCCAATTGTGGAGAAGAAACTCCCAAATCAAAGATAACTCCATTTATTTCAGTCATTCCCAATGATTGAATCACCTGTTTGATATTGCGAAAGTTGCTTTTTATCAGGGTTACTTTGTCCATATGCGGAGAAAGCCTTTCTTTTGCCGCTGACAAAGCCGATTCATCCTGGTCAATGGCAATCAAACGTCCTGTTGTTAACTTTGAAGCGATGGCTAAACTATGCCCGGCCCCGCCCAAAGTACAATCGACATACACACCATTAGGCCGGATGGACAATCCTTTTACTGCTTCTTCTTTAAGAACGGTTATATGCTTAAACACGTAGTACACTCCCTAAAAGTTAAAATCAACGATCTTCTCGGCAATCTCATTAAAAGAATCTTCTGACTGTGAATAATAGGAATCCCAAACTTCCTTCGCCCAGATTTCAACACGATTGGAAACCCCAATAATAATACATTCCCGCTGAAGTTGGGCATATTGTCTTAAGTTTTGAGGGATGTTTACTCTTCCTTGTTTGTCAACTGCAGTTTCAGTGGCTCCTGAAAAAAACAGACGGGTAAATGCCCTGGCATCGGCTTTGGTAAATGGAAGAGCTTTTAATTTCTGTTCTAATTGTTCCCATTCATTAGGCGGATAAACAAACAGGGCATGATCGAGACCACGGGTGATCACGAAGTTATCTCCCAGCACGTCTCTAAACTTGGCAGGAATAAACAACCTACCCTTTTCATCAATATTGTGCTGGTATTCACCCATGAACATCTCCATCACCTCCACTGTGCTGTCTAAATCCACCACTTTCCTCCACTTTACTCCACTTATCCTTCTATTCGCTATCAT
The DNA here is from genome assembly GCF_021608135.1 of Microaerobacter geothermalis. Lineage (NCBI taxonomy): Bacteria > Bacillati > Bacillota > Bacilli > Caryophanales > Bacillaceae > Microaerobacter > Microaerobacter geothermalis. Next base: position 50,830 of record NZ_JAKIHL010000010.1, on the reverse strand, counting down.
AACAAAAAATCCTGCACCCCATGTGCAGGATTTTTAACAAATTCCAAATATACATCTTTAGACCTATGTCAACATTTTTTCGCAGGGCTTTTGGCGGATTGTGTCTCTATTCTTTCCAGCTTTCCAGATACTTTATCTGATCAGGTGTCAATTGATCAATGGATATCCCCAGTGATTCAAGTTTATACTGAGCTACTTTTTGATCCAACTCATACGGAACATTTATCACCTGATTGCCGATTTCTTTATAATGCTCATTCATATACGCCAAAGAAATCGCCTGAAGGGCGAAGGTCATATCCATAATTTCTGCAGGGTGTCCATCCCCAGCAGCAAGATTAACCAATCGTCCCTCCGCTAGAAGGTAAATTTTTCTTCCGTCCAGCAATTCAAATTCCTCAATGTTTTTTCGGACCACTCTTTTATTTTTAGCCAGCTGATTTAAGTCATTCTTATTTACTTCAATGTCAAAGTGACCGGCATTGGACAGAATGGCTCCATGCTTCATCACTTCCATGTGTTCTTTCCGAATCACATGCTTATTTCCTGTCACGGTAACAAAATAATCGCCATGCTTCGCAGCTTCATTTAGGGGCATCACTTCAAAGCCATCCATATATGCTTCAATGGCTTTGATGGGATCCACTTCAGTGACAATCACCTTGGCACCGAGGCCCTTAGCTCTCATGGCTACCCCTTTCCCGCACCATCCATACCCAACGACAACGACGGTTTTTCCGGCAACAACCAGGTTGGTGGTCCGGTTAATTCCATCCCACACCGATTGTCCTGTACCATATCGGTTATCAAATAAATATTTGCAGAAGGCGTCATTAACGGCTATCATCGGAAATTGGAGTTCACCTGATCTTTCCAGAGCCTTTAACCGTAGAATTCCTGTCGTTGTCTCTTCACATCCACCGCGGATTTGGGAAAGAAGATCCCTTCTCTCATCATGGAGAATGGTAACCAGATCACCACCGTCATCTATGATTAAATCAGGCTTGTTTTCCAAAGTCTTTATTAGCAAATCCTTATATTCATCCGGCTCAGGGTTATATTTGGCAAAAACGGTAATTCCGTCTTCCACCAATGCGGCGGCAATATCATCTTGAGTTGAAAGCGGGTTGCTTCCGGTAATCACCACATCTGCTCCACCTGCTTGAATGACTTTAGCCAAATAAGCTGTCTTTGCCTCCAAATGAAGGGAAATGGCTACCTTAATTCCTGAGAAGGGCTTTTCCTGTTCAAACTGCTCCCTGATACGGTTTAGTACAGGCATATGCTCCTTGACCCAATCTATCTTCAAATGTCCTTCAGGTGCCAGGGCTAGGTCTTTTACAATACTCGTTTGTACCGTCGTCATCAAAATTCCTCCTCGTCTATGATAATTCTGCAGTTATTATATCGGATTATATGCAATAATTTATAAATAAACAACCTTGTGAGTGCCGTTTGCTTCCATATTCATAGACATCAGTTGATGCAGCCAATCCTCCCCGTGCTTGTTAATATAGGAAAAGAGATTATATACCCTTTCTTGGGGTAGGCCAAGGGGAGTTAAAGCCCCTTCGATTTTGTCGAAGTGACGAAGAGTGGATTCGTGCTGCACCTTGAGGGCATCCGTGGCTCTCTTCTTAAGAAAATCCACCTGTTCAACAATTTTTTGCCAATTTTTCTCAGTCAAGGTCTCCAGACCACCAGGTATTTCCTTCACCTTCCCTAAAACAGGCTCATAAGCCTGTCTCATGTGATTCTTTGCCCATTCAAATGCCTGTTCCAAGTCATTGGCTGCAATCTGCTTCATAAACAATTCCTTCTTTTCCGACAAACGGTAAAAAGCATCTTCAAAGGAAAGCCCCAGCTTATCCAAGGATTTTTGGATCATTCCTTCCACAAGGGTGATGCTTATTCTAGGAACAAGAATCGGAATTTTCATTCCAAGGTCTTCGAACATTTTTTTATAAAGTCCCCAGTATGCAATTTCACCAGGACCAGCAACAAAAGCCAAGGTTGGAAACAGGAATTCCTGCATGAGTGGACGAAATACAACATTCGTACTAAGTTTTTCTGGTTCATCTTTGGCAATTCTCAGTAACTCATCTTTTTTATACCAATGCATTTCATCTTTTGTGTAAGCGCGGTCTCCATTCCAGGACAATAGCAATCTTTCCCCGTTTTCATAAATAAATAGATTGGCATTCCCTTCCCTTAGATCAACCTGAGCATGAAAGCCTGCCTTCTTCACTTGCTTCCCCTGTTCTAGTACTGATTGATTTAAGCTTGCTCCCTTATTAATGAGTACCTCAAAAAAAGAAGATTCTAATTTTCTTAAATTACAATCGGACGAATCAATTAGGACTAATCCGTAGGAACCAAAAAACCTGACCAGAAGGCGAGCAAAAAAACGGGTCAGCTTGTCTGACTCAATTGCCTCCTTCTTAAGAAAACCTTGCCATTCTTCCGTAAACTCCGTTGCATGCTGCAGGGAGAAGAACTGATCAATCAGATCGATTAGGGATTCTTTCGGAATTGAAAGATCTCCAATTGAATATTTCCCATCCGGTTCATAAGATAATCTTAATTTTTGAATTTGCTGCTGCTGATTTTGCAAATATACATGGTCCACTTCTGAATAATCATGATCCTCTCCTGCAATCCAAAACACAGGAATCACCGGTACTCCGAGGGAATCTTCCGCTCGTTTCGCGACCTTTAATATCGTGATTGCCTTATAAATGGTATATAGTGGACCTGTTAAGACACCAGCCTGCTGACCGCCCAAAACCACCAATGCTTTTCCGGTTCGTAAACGTTCTATATTCACCAATGCTGCATGATGATTACCGATTTGACCGTTATAAACAGCCAACACATCAACAAGCGACATCATATGCTTTTTTTTATTGTCTAACAGCTCATCTGCTCTTTTTTCCCAATCCTCGTTTAAAAACGGTGAATAATGATAAAACCTCCGGATCTCCTCAAAGTTTGTTATGTATTCCGCTCCCAGCGGAGTGATCTGGGATAAAAAAACCTCATCCATGCGCATGTAACGAACCCCTTATTATATAATTTATGATCTTTGATAACAAAAGTATACTTGTCATATAATTTGAACGGGATATGAGTAGACCGTAGGCGCCAGTAACACCCACGGCCCTGTACAATAGGTGCCCCAAAAGGGCATATTCTCAAAATGAGGAGCCAATTCTATTGCACAAATCCAATTATACCATAAAAGTGAAAAGCGATTGAGCTTTTCCCGTCCAAATAGACTGCTTTTCTAAGATTCTGTAGCCGGACGTTTTGCAGAAGCAATATCCTCCTCAATCTCTTTTGAGACATTTTCACGCAACGGAACCTCTCTCAGAAGAAGAGTTAAAACAAAAGAAATGACAATAATAATAAATCCGAAAAGAAATACATCATTCAAGGAATTAGAAAGGGCCTCCCGTACAGCAGCTAAAATTTGTTGAAAGACAGGTATCATTTCAGCAGGCAAGGTTCCTTGCATAGCATTTACCTTTTCCGGGTCCAGCAAAGCTTGTGGATGATTTAGCTCCGCCAATCCGGAAGAACTCATCAGTGGTGCAACCTCAGTAGGGATCGCCTGTTTCAATTCTTTGACCATACTTTGTGCCAAGACCGTACCCATAATAGAAACTCCGACGGTCCCCCCCAATTGGCGAAACAATTGATTGGAAGCCGTTACTACTCCCAATAAATTTTGCGGCAAAGCGTTCTGAACAGCCAGCACAAAAACAGGCATGGTAGTTCCCAGTCCAAATCCGGTAATAATCATATTTAAAACAACTTCACCATTGGTTGTATTCACATTCATCACAGACAATAGATATATCCCAACGCCCATCACAGCAACGCCAATCAGAGCTAAGATCTTATATTTTCCGGTTCGAGACGTAATTTGACCACTAATGGTACTAGCAGCTACCATACTCAACATCATAGGAGTTAAAATAAATCCTGATTCAGTCGCTGATGTTCCTAAAACTCCTTGTACGAAAAGGGGAATATAGATAATCGTTCCAAACATGCCGATACCAATCAGAAATCCCACCAAATTGGAGATGGCATAGATGCGATTTCTAAATAATGAAAGTGGAATAACCGGACTTTGCACTTTCTGCTCAGCGATGATAAATAAGATAAGACCTATAAAAGCTGATGCAAATAATCCGATAACCATATAAGAATTCCAATCATATTTGGTGCCGGCCCAGGAAAAGGCTAATAAGATTGGCACTAGAGTGATCACAAGAAACGTAGACCCCCAATAATCCACAACCCCCTTTTCACCTGAAGTTTTCGGAAACAGTTTCAGAATTAATATAAAGGCAAGGATACCGATGGGTAAATTCACCCAAAATACCCACTCCCAATTCCAATAATCAACGATATAGCCTCCGAATGCCGGACCGATAATACTGGATAATCCAAATACAGCACCCATCACCCCCTGCCATTTACCCCTTTCTTTCGCAGAAAATAGATCCCCAATTGCGGTAAACGACGTGGACATGATCATCCCGGCCCCTAATCCCTGAATTCCACGGTAGAGGATTAACTGAAAAATCGTTTGAGAGGTTCCTGATAAAAAAGAACCTAGGATAAAAATAAAAAGTCCTACCAACATAAACGGTCTCCGGCCATACATATCTGAAAGCTTGCCTACCAAAATGACGGTGATGCTGGAAGTTAACATATAAATGGTAAACAACCAACTATAGTAATCCATTCCACCCAATTCAGCAACAATTCGTGGCAAAGCCGTTCCAATAATCGTTTGGTTTAAGGAGGCAAATAGCATAGAAGCAACGATTGCACCCATGATGGTTATTTTTTGCCTTTTATCCAGATGATATAACATGAACTTCTTCCTTTCTATTATCAATTCTTCTCACTTATCCATTTTGTGAGATTGAGTGCTGAACTTTTTCAAAAACACGAAGAACGGTTTCCAGTTCACCTTCCTCTACCGTTTCAAACACTTTCTTGAGATACTCTTTCTTCAACTCATAAAAGTGAGCCATTGCTTCCTGCCCTTTTTCAGTAACAGAAAGAAGAACAATTCTTCTGTCCTCTTCAGAACGTTTTCTTTCCACCAAACCTTTAGAAACCAGCTTATCGGACAGTGCTGTAATATGGCTCAGCGATACATCAAATGTTTGAGCCAAATCAGACACTTTCAGCGGTCCATCTTGAACCAATTGATTTAATACAAAAAATTCACCACTGCTGATTTCCGTATTGATGGATTTTAGAAATTGGTGCCGAAACTGACGTCCAAATATACGAAAAGCAATTTCCAGTCGATGAATTAAATGATCACGGTCACTCATTTTAAATCACCCTGCTTTGACATCATATTTTCACCACTTCCAATTATTGTGCGTCTAGGAAAAAATAAATGTGATTGCTGACACAATCACATTTAGTTAACTTAGTTAAATATACATGATATGAAGTAAAAAAACAAGCCTTCCTATCTCCCAGTTTTTATCTCTCCTGTCCACTCCAGCATACCCCCTGCCATATTCACCACATGATACCCTTGCTGAGCTAGAAATTCACAAGCCATGCCGCTGCGATTTCCGCTCCTACATACGATAATGGTTTCTCTATTGGGGTCAATCTCCTTCATCCGGTAAGGAATTTCTGAGAGGGGAATATGTTTGGCTTGGGGTATATGCCCGGCCATCCATTCTTCGAGTTCACGTACATCCAAGATCTCAATATGTTCTTTTCTTTTCAACCGCTGAAGAATTTCTTCAGGAGATTGCTCTTTAAAGTTGGCTTGAATCATCATTTTACACCCCTTCCTTTCTTTTTTGTTCAAACCCAAAATTTCAGTATTTTAAGTTAATATCTCTATCCAAATTTTTATAACGGTTCCCACGATCAAAAGGGCCAAGATCCACTGTAATATCTTGGTATTTATTCTTTTACTGATTTTTGCTCCTAAAGGAGAGGCAATCGTGCTGGCAACCACCATAACAAGGGAGGGAACAAATAACATATGTCCACCCAAAAATTTCCCAACTGTCGAGCCAATCGATGAAATAAATGTGATAGCCAGTGAAGAAGCAATGGCTACCCTTGTTGGAATTTTTAACAGAACCAACATTACTGGTACGGTGATAAATGCCCCAGCAGCACCAACGATCCCTGATAAAACTCCAATAACTAAAGCAAAAAGAGCAGCCAAAAACTTGTTAAACTCCAGTTGAGTGTAATCTGCATCATCATTACCTTTTTTCGGCAAAAACATCAGGATTGCTGCAATCAGCGCCAATATTCCATATACAAAATTAATGGTGGAGTTTGGTAAGAATTTGGAACCATACCCCCCTATAAAGCTTCCGATAATAATGGAAATCCCCATATACAAAACAAGAGATTTATTGATATATCCCCCTTTACGAAAAGCAAACATTCCTGCCAAGGTGGCAAAAAACACCTGAACCGCACTGATGGCTGAAACTTCTTGGGCAGTAAATGCCATAAAACCTAAGGCAGGCGGGATATAAAGGAGCATCGGATATTTAATGATGGATCCGCCGATTCCTACCATGCCTGATATAAATGATCCTATAAATCCAATAAGAAATATAGTAATAATAAAGGTAAAATCCACGACGGACACCTCCAATAAAAGGAGAGTGTTGGTTCACACCCTCCTATTTTTTTCTGATCCAAAATTTTAAAACTCCACCTTCTTCTTTGTGATCCAACAATTCATGCCCGGTTGAGTTGGCCCATGCTTTTAAGTCATTGATCGCTCCTTTATCCGTTGCGTGAACTTCGATGACTTGATCCGATTCAGCATTGTCAATCGCTTTTTTTGTTTTCAAAATAGGCATAGGACATGATAAACCTTTCGCATCAACAATCACATCACTTTGCATTTTTCTCCCACCTCACCTTAAGAAGTATGATGAACTGCACAACGGTTTGGTCCGATTTCTAATTCCGTCGCTTCGTCTGCATCGACTCGCTTTACACCACGATTAATGGCAACAATATCTTCAAAATTTGGCGGTTTGGTCGAACTTTCAGCAGAAGTTGCGACCATTTTCGTGAATTCTTCTTTATCTGCCATTTGCATTTGTTCATTGCTCTTTCGAATATTCCCAAGAGTTTCCCCAACAATACCGTGGTCATTCATCTCCTGAATATCTGCAAAATGAGCTGGCAAGACCATAACATCATCTGCTAAATTTCTTATCTTGTTGAAAACCGTGTCGTATAAATCTAAGGCCCATTCATGGGCTTTACCTCCTAGATCCGGACGTCCCAATCCACCGACAAAAATGGTATCACCCGATAACAAAAATTTATTATTGACTAAAAATGAGACACTGCCCGGTGTATGTCCAGGTGTTTTGATGGCCAAAACCTCAAGTTCTACTCGACCAAATTTTATTTTTTCATGTTTTTCCAATGGCTCAAATGGTACTTGAGCTCCTTCGCTGGAATTAAGGTAATAGGTTGCACCAGTTCTTTTTGCTAATTCAGTTCCTCCGGAAATATGATCGGCATGGAGGTGAGAATCTAATATTCGGGTAATTTTTACACCTTCCTTTTTAGCAAGATCCATATATACTTGTATTTGTCTACCTGGATCTACTACAGCCGCTTCTCCAGAGGAAATGATCATATAAGAGAGGCAACCTTTAGCATAACGGTTGATTTGAAAAAGTTTCATTTTTTCGTCAAAGGCAACCATTGTTGGATAGTAAAATTCACTCCATGCAAGCAGGCCACCCTCTAAATGGGACACATCAAACCCTTTTGCCTGCAAAATTTCGGCAATATATTCGGAGGCACCACCTTTTGCACATACGACAACAATCTTTGCGTCTTTCGGTAAATTCTCATAATGGACTTCATTATCCTCATCTTCAATGATTTCAAAATATGGAACATTCACAGATTGGAGTTCTTTACCTTCAATTTTCCAATCGTTGTATTCGTCACGATTTCGTACATCAAAGACAAAAACTTTTTCTCCAGATGCAATCTTTTGGTATAATTGTTCCGGAGTAAGTGCCGGTATTTGCCCCATCATCTATGCTCCTTTCCTTAGAAAGTTAATGTAATATCAGCATCATAAGCAAAATCAAGGAATGTGGCTGCTCCACCAACTTCAATACCTTCGACAAAATCTTCTTCTTTCAAATTCATAACGTCCATCGTCATTTGACAAGCAATTAAGCGCACTCCCATTTCCTTGGCCATCTGCACTAACTCTTCAACCGTCGGAACATTTGCTTTTTTAAATCCTTCTGCAAAATGCTCTTTACCTGCAGGCAGAGGTAAAGCTTTGTGCGCATCTTTGTGAATCAAATTCAACCCTTCAAAGGTGAAAAATATTGTAACTTCAGCATCTGTTGCTGCTGCAGCAGTAGCAATGTTGAACACCTTGTAAGCATCAAAAATTTCTCCGTTAGCAGATATAATGGCTACTTTTTTAGACATTTAAATTCCCTCCTTGATTTTCTGTTCATATTTTTCCGTTGGTCCTGTCCATTCAGACATTCCTGGAACCACATTTTTTACATGTTTATAACCTTTTTCCGCAAGTATTTTGGCTGCGATATCACTCCGATTTGCCGTACGGCACACAACATAGATCTCGTCGTTCTGATTTAATTCATTGATGCGATCTTCTAGTTCGCCTAAAGGAATGCATTTAGCCCCGGGAATATGACCAAATGCATACTCGGCAGGCTCCCTCACATCAAGGATAGAAATTTTGTGATTCTGCTCCAACTTTTTTTGCAATTCTTCATTGGTAATCGTATGGGGGTATTTCATTTCTTCTTTGATTTCTTCTGGGCTTGCTTTTCTAAGATAGTGTTTAAAAACACCGTCTTCCTCTATAGTTCCTAAAAATTGGTGACCCGTACTTTTGGCCCACCCTTGCATGTCTGCCACAGATCCTTTATCTGTTGCCTGTACCTCAATCACTTGACCGGGCGCCATATCGTCCATCGCTTTTTTTGTTTTGACAATGGGCATTGGACAAGACAACCCTCTTGCATCCAATACTTTATCTACGGTAATCTCCATCGCTCACCTCATCCTTACTTGTTTTTTATTAACTTTCTTTTAGAATACCCAGAGATAAACAGAATATTTTTTCTGATAAACTCATACGTGCATTGATATTATAAAATTAATAAGATATGCACTATTTATATATTGTTAATACCCCCATGGGTATAATTATACTCAAATAATAATTATTGTAAAGGGTCCAGCAAAAAAAAGACCATTAAAACTACTAATGGCCTTATCCACTCATCGTTTAATGGCAACCAATTCAATCTCTTTTTGAACCACAACAACATACAAGAACATACAAGGAATTCATTAACTACTTCCCTACGCGAGATTCCGATAAAATAAGCTGAATCCAGCAGAATTTAATACTCCTGAGGTTTATTGATCTTACCCAAGGGCTTAGCGACGCTGATCTCCTACTTTTAGACAATCGGTGTACTGGAGCTGTTATCTTTTTTGCCTTTTTCATCCCTATTCTTTACTTTTCGCTTTATGACTTTTTGTTTTATTACCATTCTCCTGTTCTCTTTCTTCTTTGCTTTGTGTCTTTTTCACCTTTCCTTCTTTCCCTTTTTCCGCTATTACAGTGAATTCATGACCACATTCGGGGCATGTTGTTAGATAATTTTTCGGTTGTTGAGCTTTCACGTGATTCTTTTCTCGATGTACTTTTCCATGATTACCCTTTCTTCCAGGCATTTTTTTCACCTCCCTAGAACTAATTCAATATATGCTTTTGATTGTATTTTTGTCTAGACGACTACAATATTCTATTAAATATATTTGAATATAGAAGGTATACTCATGCGGAAATCGCTAAAATAGGGCGAATATACTAGAACACTAAGATTTATGACACGTATACATGTATTACTAATATCTTATGAATACAAATGGAAGGGGATAACTATCCTATGGAAAAATCATTAGATTTATCTTCTTTGCTCGGGAAGATCGTGAGGGTTGAAAGGGGTGGTCCAGAATCAAAGTGTGGGCGATTAATTTCTTTTAAATCGGATTATTTTGTTCTTTATTGTGAAGATGATGGTGAAATTATTTACTACCAAACCAATCATGTCAAGAGCATTAGCATAAATACCCAGGATTATTCCGACCAGACAGTATACTCTACCATTCAATATTTTGATCATGACAATCTTGTTGAAGTTTTACAGAATATGGTTGGTCGCTGGATACAGATTAACCGTGGAGGCCCGGAATGTATTCAAGGGGTATTAAGTGATGTTTTTGATGACAGTATTCTCTTGGTTGTAAAAAACGAAGTGGTTAAAATATTTACGTTCCACATTCGGAGTATCAGTTATGTAACAAATCATGAAAAAGATAAACTTTCGACCAAAGAGGTACAAAAAGATAACAAAGAAGATAAAAATGAAGATACCTCAAAACAAGAGGATAAATAAGATACTGATAATAACTTAAGTTACTGGATATAACGAATGAAACAATCGAATGATTACCAATCAAATCAAGTCCCAGAATGAATTGATAAAACATCTGGGGCTATCTTCATATTAGAAAGTCTCAAGCAAGATATCTGCGGAACTTTTTGAAATAAGGCATATGAACTAGAACAAATATGATAATCGGCAAGTATACATGCAGTATAAATAACCATAGATGATAATTGGAAGGTGTTGATAATGGATAAAGATTTAACTTTTTCAAATCTCAAGCATTTTATTGGCAGAGTTGTAGGTGTAGATCGAGTAGGTCATGACTCAGTATATGGTCGTTTAATCGCTGTTAAACCAGACCATTTGATTGTATATACCCTTGAAGAAGGGTTCATTTACTATCAAACAGAACATGTCAAAAGTATTACAACAGATAGCAAGGATTATACTGACCTTGAAATTCAGTATCTAGATGATATTCAACTTGATTACGTAGATGTCGAGGACTTTAATTCTCTTCTACAAACCATGCAACATCGCTGGGTACAGATTAATCGCGGAGAACATGAGTGCTTGCAGGGAGTTCTGTGTAATTATTCTAAAAGCTATATCGAATTAATTATGAATCATGAAATGATAAGAGTATTCAATAAACACATAAAAAATATAAGCTATGTCATGAAACCTGCCTATGAACAGTTATATAATGAACAGCAATCTTCTAATCAGGAGAACACTGAACAGTCCCATTCAGAACAACCATCAGACAATCAGGAGAAGAACAAAAAGAACGAAATAGAACAAACTTTTGTAAACTTAAAAGAGGATGAAAAAACTTCTATAGGACAGACAATCCCTGGAAGGCCATTAGATCAACAGTTGATCATTAACCAAACAAGGCCGATCTTATTCAAAAATCAAAAGAAAAAGAAAAAGCGATCTTCTATCCATCATGTAGAGATCACTTTGAAAATGAAGAAAAAAGGAAAACGGGAAAAGAACATTAAATTAGGGTTAAAAAATATTGGAACATTCATGCAAATCGGAATTATTCGCGATAAAAAAAGAAGTAATAATTGGGCAATAAAAAATATTAAGTTTTACAAAATAAAGAAAAAAAAGGAGAACCTCTTCTCTACTTTATGGTTATTGGATGAAGCGAAAATTGGACGTAAGTGAACCCCAAGAAATAGTGAAAAAGGGATTCTTGATTGTTCAAGAGGCAAGGACAGAGAGGAGGTAGAAACAGGGTGATTGCTGTATTATTTATTTTACTTTCCGGTTTTCTCTTATATTTACTTCTAAAGCCACCAACAATGATTATCCAGAAAAAACCTAAGATCTATCGTAAAGCAATTAAAGTTGGAAGCGTTAAGGTAGCTTCAGTGGTCATATCTAAGCCCCACCAATATATAAACACAGAATATATCAACGGGGCGGATTTAGATGGTTGACATCCAAACCGTTTTCACCCTTACAATTTTCTTTTTTACGATATTGTTCATCCTATGGAAACCTTTTGGAATTAACGAATATGTACCAACGTCTATTGGAGCTGCAATATTATTCGCTGTTGGTATTGTTCCTTTTGTAGACTTGTACCAGATATTCGGTATCGTAAGTGGAGCTTCAATAACCATTCTATCTACTATCATTATGTCTATCGTATTGGAAAGCATTGGTTTTTTTAAATGGGCAAGTATTAACTTAGCAAACAAAGCAAATGGGTCTGGAAACGTACTTTACTGGTACATCATTCTTCTTAGTTTCCTAATGACAATATTTTTCAATAACGATGGAAGTATTCTCATTACCACGCCAATTATTATACAAACTCTAACGCTGTTAAATTTGAAAACACATCAAAAAATCCCCTATTTATTGTCAAGCGCTTTAATTGCAACGGGTTCAAGTGCGCCCATTGGAGTCAGTAATTTAGCTAACTTAATCGCATTAAAAATTGTGGGCCTTGATTTAAATTCTTATGCGGCGATGATGTTTTTACCATCCATGGTTGGTATTTTCACCATAGCGTTTTTGCTTTTTGTTTATTATAAAAAAGATATTCCAAAAAGAGTACCGATTTTACCAAATGCCTCTGTTTTTTTAATAGACTCAGGACATTCAAACTCAAGTGTAAACCAAAAACTACATCCCTTAGCCGTTGATCTCAGTTCCCAACCTTCCCCCGATTGGAAAATGTTTAAAATTTGTATCATCATCGTCATTCTGGTTAGAATGAGCTTTTTTTTACTTGCCCCCCTAGGAGTCCCCACCGAAATTCCTGCAATCGCTGGAGCGATTCTTTTATTGGCAATTCGATGGTATCGAACGGGAGAAAGCATCCTTGATATTCTTAAGAAAACTCCATGGCATATCCTTTTATTTGCTTTTAGTATGTATGTAATTATTTATGCATTAAACAATGTAGGCTTAACCTCATTAATCGTTGATTATCTTGGGGAAAAAGTTTCTTCCGGAAATTTTAATGCGATTTTTATTATGGGGCTAATGCTTACAGTTTTATCAAATCTAGCGAACAATCTTCCCTCTATCATGATAGGAACATTATCCCTTACAGAAATGGGGCTTGATATACCCACTTTACAAGTTGCTTATTTAGCTAATGTGATTGGTGCTGATATCGGATCACTTATACTACCGATGGGAACGCTCGCTTCATTAATTTGGATGTTTATCCTTAAGCAAAATCATATTCCTTTTAGTTGGGGCCAATATATAAGAGTAACAATTATTATCATCCCAATTGGATTAATCATAAGTTTGTTAAGTTTATATTTGTGGGTTGACTGGATTTATTTCTAATAAGGAGGTGTGTCCAATTGATATTTTATAAACAATTCTTAGGAAAAGTAGTTGATGTAGAGATATCTGGTAATAAAAAAAGTACTGGGATTCTTATTGATACAGGTCAAGATTTATTAGTAATTTATAATGGTGAGCACTATCAATATATTCCATCATCTCATATACAACATTTAAAACCAAATACAAACAATAATTCCAATATCTCAAACCATACTGATCCCCCTTTTGACAACGAGAACGAGCTAACTTATCGGAAAGTGTTGAACAATGCGAAGGGATTATTTGTTGAGATTAATGTGGGCGATCAATTATCTATCCATGGTTATTTAATTAATATACTAACCGATTATTTCGTGGTATATTCCCCGGTATATGGATTAATATTCATTCAACTCTTTCATGTAAAATGTATTGTTCCATATCTTTATGATCAAATTCCTTATTCTATGGAAGGTCAATTCCTTCCCATCAATCCCTTGGCCAATATTTCACTGGTTAGAACATTTGAACAACAATTAAAAAAATTAGAAGGAAAATTGGTTGTTTTTGATATAGGTTTAAAAGAAAATAAGATCGGATTGTTAAGGAAGGTGGAAAATGGAATTGGTGAATTGGTTACAGCACGAGGTAAAGAATATTATTGGAATATACATCACTTAAAAACTGCTCATATTCCAAATGTTTGAAGCCCCCATGGCTAAATTCACGAAATTCCTGCGATGCAACGTTTTTCGTTTTTTAGCCAATAACAAGTGATATGCCCGGAACACTTACATCTAACGTTGCAAGTGTTCCGGGCACGAATCAAAAACTATTGACGCTTACATGACATGTCCTGGCAATGTCGTCAATCTTACCCCACCACTCCCTGAGGCTGGTATATGCAATAGGGCTCCTCCGCCAGCACATTGCCAGTTTCTGAAAAGGCTCTGGCCCTGCAGCCAGAGCATACATTGATAAATTCACAAACCCCGCATTTCCCTTCCAGAAGAGAAGGATTTCGTAGCTGTTGAAACAATGGAGATTCTTCCCATACCTCCTGGACACTTTGCTTCTTCAGATTGCCTGCTTCCATAGGAAGATAGCCGCAGGGCTGTACCTTACCCTTATGGGAAATAAAGCATACTCCTGTTCCAGCCAGGCACCCTTTGGTCATGGCCGCCATGCCGTGGGTTACCGGAGTGATTCTTTCTCCCCTTTCCTTGGCTTTCTGCCTCATAATCCGATAGTAATGGGGAGCACAGGTGGCTTTAATCTCCAATGAGGTGGTTCTCGATTGCTCATAAAACCATCCCAATACTTCTTCATATTGATCCGCAGGCAGCATTTGATCATCAGCAATCTGAACTCCACAACCCACCGGCACCAACATAAAAAGATGAAGGGCCACCACTTTTTGATCCAAGGCCAATTGGAAAATATCCTTTACTTCGTCTATATTATGCTTTGTGATTGTAGTATTAAATTGAACAGGAACCCCCTGTTTTTGAAGCTGAGCAGCACCCCTTAAGGCCGCATCAAAGGAACCGGGAATTCCACGGAATCCGTCATGGGTAGCCGCACAGGAGCCGTCCAAACTGATGGAAACCCTTTGAACTCCCGCTTCCTTCACTTTTACCGCTATCTCTTCATTTATCAAAGTTCCATTAGAAGCCAAGGCCACGTGTATTCCTTTGCTTGTCGCATAGGAAGCAATTTCAAAAATATCTGGGCGGTATAATGGTTCCCCCCCTGTCAGGACAAGAATTGGTTTTGCGAAAGAAGCGATTTCATCAATGATTCGGAAAGCTTCCTCTGTGCTTAATTCTTCTTCATTTCTTGTTGGCTGTGCGGTGGCCCGGCAGTGAATGCATTTCAGATTACACCCTTCCGTTAATTCCCAAAAAATAAGCCGAGGAACAAATTCCCCGCCCTTTAGCATCATATGATTCATTTACATCCTCCCCGAAGTGTACATTTATTTATTTTTCTACAGGGTCAACCTTCCCCAATTGAGCCTGTATTGTGAATAAACTCATTACTTATCTTAGCACAAAAAAGACAAAATGGACAGTATTATCCATCCCCTATGGTCAAGTCCGTATAAATAAAGACTAATCACCCATACTGCCCAGTTTAGAGAACATTGAAATGGTCCGATAAATAGACAGGGCCGATATCATCAAACCTATATCAAAGGGACCCAAGAAAATAGCCCCTAGAAGACCAATGACCAGTTGTTTCTGCTTCCGATCCATTTGACCACCTTATTTACAGATTGGCGTAAAACACGGCAATCCCTTTGCTGAACAAAATCAAATAAAGAATAGAGAGAAAGACAAACATTACTCTCCAGATCCCCTTGGCCAACCGGGGGAGATAAAGATTCCCCTTTAGTCTGTATTGAAGAAAGCCGAGGACAAGGCCGGAAACCAAAGTCAAAAGAATAAACCACCAGACAAATCCTTTCCACTGTAAAATCCGAAACATGGCGCCATCGGCACTTGCCAGAAATACCGTCGTCAGATTGATGGCCCAAGCATGTGATTTTTTCTTATCCCTGCTTCTCCAAAAAGTCAGGTAATATATCAAAGGATAGGACAAAAAAGGGATTGTAGCTAGTATGGCATACATATTTGCCAAAAATTCCATCTTGCCTCCCACCCCCTATAAAGGAAACTTACATCAGCTGGAGTATTATACTCTATCTGAAGTTTAGTTGTACCGCACAGGACGTGCCAACGTCGACAATACTGCAGGACGCTGCGTTTTTGTCGACAACTTTTCCAGGGGCTAACCGCCACTTATCCCCCACATAAGAAGTGGGAGTCTTAGTGGCGGTTAGCCATCGGATGAAGAATTTTTTGTCTCTTTCCCCAGGATCAGCTGGACCATCAATTCATTTGCCGGAGTACTGACTCCATATTGCTTCCCCTTTTTTACAATTACACCATTGATTTGCTCGATTTCTGTTTTCCTTCCTGAGCGAATATCCTGGAGCATAGATGACTCATTATGGAAAGTATTTCTACAAATTTCGGTAATGTCCTTCCAAAGATAGCTTAAATCATACCCTTCTTTTTTGGCCACAAGAGCCCCTTCTTCATAGATTTTTTTCATGATGTTTAAGAGATGGGGGTTAGACAATAATTCACCATTCCTGATTTCCATGATCCCAGTGACGGGATTTATAGCGCAATTAACCAACAGCTTCTTCCACATGGTTTCAACGATGTCCGGGCTCCATTCCAAAGACAGGCCTGAGGTTTGAAATAATCCCTCTAATTGAAGGCGATTCTCTTCAGGCAAATCCATTTCCATCCTGGTTATTCCCTCCCCTGTATGCTTCACCCGGTTTCTGCCTGTCTTTAAGGCCCCTTCTGTGGTGACCGCCATTGTCCAGCCACCCTCGGGGAAAGCAGATGCCAGCTTTTCCTCATGACCCATCCCATTTTGCATAGCGATAACCATTGTTTCATTTGTCGTTTTCCATCGTTTCACTGCCTCTAACGCCCCTGACAAGTGAAACTGTTTCACCGTTAAAAAAATATAGGAAATCTCCCTTGGTATGTGACATGTATCTTCCTGGTCATATACATAGGGAAAGATGATTTCTTCTGCCCCATTTTTCTCCAAAACGACCCCCTGATTTTTTATCAAATCTGCCTGTTCCTTCGTACGAGTGATCAAATAGACTTGATGGGATCTTGCAAAATGACTGGCCAACAGCATTCCGATGGCTCCTGCTCCGATAACGGCGATATTCATGCTTGTCCTACCTCCCTTAAGATCACCATATCATATATTTATTATTTTCGTAAAAAAAAAGCCTGATTAAAGTAAGAATAATACATCCTGTAAAAGGAAAAACTGCCTCTCGCCGAGGCAGTTGGACAAATGATCTATAGCTAATTAAACAGGATAGACCGGATGCTTTCTTTCACTAAAGATGAGGTGCTTATTCTTATACGCTTCATATCTCGCAATCAGTTCCTTTCTCAGGCCAGAACCGGATACAATTCCGTCAATTACCAATTCAGAAGCTAGTCGGTATATATTGATATCCTCCTGATACTCCCTCCGCTTCGCCATGACAAATTCCTGACGTTCCTTTGGATCTTCGATGGCATTAATTTTATTGCTGTAAACAGCATTCACCGCTGCCTCCGGGCCCATCACCGCAATTTGGGCAGTGGGCAGAGCCAAACAGCAATCCGGTTCAAAGGCAGGGCCAGCCATCGCATATAATCCAGCTCCATAGGCCTTGCGGACAATAACGGAAATTTTGGGAACGGTGGCTTCTGACATGGCTGAGATCATCTTGGCCCCATGCCGGATAATTCCCGCCCTTTCCACTTTTGTCCCAATCATGAAACCGGGAACATCGGCCAGGAATAGCAGGGGAATCTGAAAAGCATCGCATAGATTAATGAAACGGGTCGCCTTGTCGGCAGAATCGACAAACAATACTCCGCCTTTTACCCTGGGCTGATTGGCAATGATTCCAATTGGTCTTCCGTCTAAACGGGCCAAACCGGTAATTAGTTCCTGGGCAAACAATTTTTTAATTTCAAAAAAGGATCCCTCATCTACCAGGGCATCGATAAAATCATACATATTAAAAGGGGCATTTTGGTTAACGGGTACAATCTCCTCTATGGGCTTCGTCCCCGGTTTGGGTGAAACCCCTTCAATTACAGGGGGCTTTTCTTTATAGTTGGCCGGGAAATAGGTCAGATATTGGCGGCAGAGATCGATGGCTTCCTCCTCTGAAGAGGCCAGAATATCTCCGCACCCGCTGACAGAGCAGTGCATCCGTGCTCCCCCCATTTCCTCAAGGGTTACCTTTTCCCCGATGACCATCTCAGCCATTCTGGGCGAACCCAGATACATGCTTGCGTTTTTATCCACCATTACCACAATGTCACAAAAAGCGGGAATATAGGCTCCTCCCGCGGCTGATGGACCAAACAGCAAACAGATTTGCGGGATCATTCCCGAAAGCTTCACCTGATTATAAAAGATCCTTCCGGCTCCCCGCCTTCCGGGAAACATTTCAATCTGATCAGTTATTCTGGCTCCGGCTGAATCTACCAAATAGATGAGGGGCACTCTCATCTTCTCTGCCGTTTCTTGAATCCGAATAATTTTTTCTACGGTTCTGGCACCCCAGGAACCGGCCTTGACCGTACTGTCATTGGCCATCACACACACCGTTTGCCCATTCACTTTTCCAATAGCTGTCACCACTCCATCCGCGGGCAAATCTCCGGCCATGAAATTGGCAAACAGTCCGTCTTCAAGCATAAAATCATCATCAAACAATCGCTTCAAACGATCCCTGACAAATAATTTATGGCTCTCCCTTAACTTTTCGTGATACTTGGGATCCCCTCCACAATGTATCTGTTCCGTTCTTTCTTTTAGGATTTTTTCCAAGTTGTTGGACATTTTCTCTCCTCCTTACTCCCCTCGATAGACCGGTTTTCTTTTTTCTTTAAACGCGTTTAGTCCTTCCAATCTGTCCTTTGTGGGGATCGTCACCTGATAAGCATTGGATTCAATGGCCATTCCTGTCTGAAGATCCACATCATACCCATAATCAATAGCATACTTTGCCTGGGCTACAGCAATGGGGGCATTTTCGGCAATCTGTCTTCCCCATTCCAATGAGCGGTTAAGGATTTCTTTGCCGGATACAACATCATTAACCAAACCTACGGATAAGGCTTCATCGGCAGATATTTTTTTTGCGGTAAAAATATACTCCTTTGCCTTCCCTTTTCCTACAATGCGAGACATTCGCTGGGTTCCACCTGCACCAGGGATGATTCCCAGTGAAGTCTCTGTTAATCCCATGACAGCAGACTCAGCCATCACCCTCAGATCACAGGCGAGGGCAAGTTCAGTACCCCCTCCAAGGGCAAGCCCGTTAATGGCTGCAATGACGGGCTTGGGGAGCCTCTCTATGGAAGAGAATGTTTCCCGGATGGTGAAAATGAATTTCTGAACCTCCGCTTCTGAAAGCTCCCTTCTCTCCTTCAAATCGGCACCGGAACAAAAGGCCTTATCTCCAGCCCCTGTGATCACCAGAACCCTCACCCCTTTATCAAAGCGGATCAGGTCAAGCCATTTTTGGATGTCATATAAAACAGCGAAATTGATGCAGTTGTAAACCTCTGGACGGTTTAAGGTCATGATGCCGATGGGCCCCTGTTTTTCAAAGAGTACCGTCATCTCTTCATCCCCTTTTGTTATATGTTGGTAAATTATGAGTGAACGCTCGCTATTCTACCAGGAGCAAAACATCCCCTTCATTCACAAAATCCCCGATATTCACTTTGATTTCAGCAACTTTTCCGGCAACTTCCGATGCAATTGGCACCTCCATCTTCATTGATTCCAGCATGACCACATCCTGTCCGGCTGACACCTCATCTCCAGCATTGACCAACACCTGAATCACAGTACCTGCCATATTCGCTGCCACTTCTTTCATCATTCATCGTCCTCCCTTTGTTTTTCTTTCATTTTTACTGTATTATTGTTGCATTATTATTGGTTTATGATTTTAATTATTCACTTTGATTCATTTTTTGCACCAGTTGAGTGGTATAGTTTCCTTTCTGAAAATCTGAGAAGCCTAGTACTTCTCTCAGGAATGGAAGATTTGATTTTATTCCTTCTATCCGGTATTCATTGAGCGCCTTCTCTGCCCTGATCAGCGCCTCTTCGCGGTTGCTTCCGGAAACAATCAGTTTTCCAATCATCGGATCATAAAATGGTGTCACCTTGGTCCCCCTTGCTACTCCATCATCTACCCTTACCCCTTCAAACCAGGGCGGCCGATATTCTGTAATGGTCCCGGGGGAAGGATAAAAGGTTTTGGGATCCTCTGCGTAAATCCGAAATTCAATGGCATGTCCCTGTCGCCTCACATCTTCTTGCTGAAAAGGGATCGGCAATCCGCCAGCAATATCAATTTGCAACGCTACCAAATCAAGCCCTGTAATTTCCTCGGTCACCGGGTGCTCCACCTGCAACCTTGTATTCATTTCCAGGAAGTAAAATTGTCCCTTGCCATCCATGATAAATTCAACGGTTCCTGCGCCCGTATAATTCACAGCCTTGGCCGCCTTTACCGCAGTATCGCAAATTTCTTTTCTAATTTGGTCAGTAATAAAAGGGGATGGGGCCTCTTCAATTACTTTTTGGTGTCTCCTCTGTACGGAACATTCCCTTTCCCACAAGTGGACGACATTCCCATGCCCGTCTGCCACAATCTGTACTTCAATATGATGGGGATTTTCAATATATTTTTCTATAAATATCGAGTCGTTGCCAAAATAGGCCTTTGCCCTTCCTTTTGCAGAAGCAAACGCTTTTGTCAGTTCATCTCTTCCATAAACAAGTTGCATACCAATTCCGCCTCCACCAGCGCTGGCTTTTAACATGACGGGATATCCCATTTCTTCCGCAACAGCCAACCCTTGTTCCACACTTTCCAAGCCCCCGTCAAAACCGGGAACAACAGGAACTCCAGCTTTCTTCATAATGGAACGGGCGGTAATTTTGTCCCCCATGTCACGGATAACCCTGGAACTAGGGCCGATGAATAGGATCCCTTCTTCCTCGCATCGTTTAGCGAATTGTGCATTTTCGGATAATAGACCATACCCAGGATGAATCGCATTGACCTTACTTTCTTTTGCTTTTTCAATGATGATTTCCATGTTTAAATAGCTTTGGGCAACAGGGGGAGGCCCAATTAAAAAGGCTTCATCTGCCTCTTTCACGTACGGCATTTCAGCATCTGCCTCAGAATAAATCGACACGGTTTTGATTCCCCGCTTTTTGCAGGTTCTGATAATTCTTCTAGCTATCTCTCCCCGATTAGCAATCAATATGGATTCTAATTTCATTCAACCACCCCTAGGTTTAGAAGATTCTGTATTGTCTTAACAAAAAAATATTCTACATCTTCCGGAAAAAACCTTCTTTAAACTCCATATTTTTAAACTCCTCTTTTTCCCCAGATGCATTCCCCTCCTCCCATTTCTATAAATACGGAACTAAACATACATGACCCGCAGGGTCACAAATTGATATGAAAAGGTATTTTCATATCAAAGATTTACACGTCAGCTTGACGGAACTCCATTAGATTAGTATGTCTGATTAAAAATTAGTATATCAAATTAAAAAATTACGATATAATAAAGGCGAAGACTTGGTTGTTTGTGTATAATAGAATTAAGTTTGGATAAGGGGGCGATCACCTTGAATAAAAAAGAAGTAGTTAGACTTCACATTAATTACAAAACCTTAGAAGAGTTCCAAAAATTCCGGGAGTATGGATTGCAAGAACTCTCCATGTTGGAAGATCTACAGCAAAACTTTATTGAAAATGACAGCGATTCCCCATTTTACGGAATCTATGAGGGAGACACCCTAGTCGCCAGAATGAGTCTGTATCGAATAGACGGTAAATATGACAGATATTTTAAACCGGCCCAGGATTATCTTGAACTGTGGAAGTTGGAAGTTCTTCCTGATTACAGGAACCAAGGCTATGGATCGGCATTGGTGGAATATGCAAAAAGCCTCGGACACCCTGTAAAAACCAATGCCCGTTGTCGTTCAGAATATTTCTGGTCTACCTTAGGATTTAAACCGGTAAAATATAATCCGGTCAGGGACAGAGGAGAAAGTCCTTACGTATGGCTTCCGGAAGGAGTCAGCCTGCAAGACTGAGCTTCGGTGTATTGAACCAAACAAACCTCCAAACCACAACAAAGGTGGGATGGAGGTTTGTTTTTTATCTCGTCTTAAAGAATACACTATTTGTTTATTCTTTCCAGATTTCCATTTGGATCCATTTTAAAAGCAGTTTTTTCTTCCAAATCCTCGTCAGTCAATAATGCCATTTTTCTAGCCCGATCAATGATTCGAATTAACGTTTTGTAATCATCATTCACCATCTGATAATCAGTCTGTACATGATTGATCTGCTGGCTCATTTTTTTATTTTCCTCACGCAAACGGGTAATTTCTTCATCTTTTTGCTTACATTCACATTCCAGTTGCTTTATTCTTTTTTGCATTTCTATGACATCTGTTTTTTGCTGCCGTAGGAATCGAATCACTGTATCATAGGAAAATTGCTCTTGCAGTGCATCATCCTGCCTAGTAGGAATGTTGTTATTACTAGGTAACTGATTATCAATAGAAGAACTAGCAGAAGTATTTCTAATGGATTTCTTATTTCTTTTCCTTTGTGCTTTCGCTATCTGGATGGCTGCTTCATATTTTTTGCGGATCAAGCTGTTCCAGCGAAACCCGCATGCTGCAGCAGTTCTTGCCAATTTTTCACCAACCTCCTCAAAGGCTGCCAATTGGGTGCTCCCTTCGCGAATATGACGCAATGTTACTTCTGCTAGAAGCAAATCATCATCAGGTGTCCAGGCATCCTGCCTTGTGGTTGTCACATCAATCACCTTCCATACACGGTTGTTTTTTCTCATGATTCCTTAAATAATTTATGCGATTAATAGATTTCATAGAATGATTTTCTAGTATGGAAGTATATCCCAAAATATAAGATTTTAAACACGATCCGGGATTTTTTCGGCTAAAAAACGCTCAACCTCATGATGATGTATGGGAGTTTCCCATAAAGTCGCACATTGGTCAATCTCCATTTCCTTTAATTCTTCGAAATTGGTTCCTTGGCCCATTTGCTTAACTATTTTCATGTAAGCCAAAATACTTTGAAGAGGATGCTGGCTTATCTTTTTTGCGAATTCAATCAGATGTTCCAGAAAGTGATCAGCTGGAAATACTTCGTCTACCAACCCCATTTGTAAAGCTTTTTCAGCTTTGATCACTTCACCGGTTAAAAGTAGGGTTAACCCCTTGCTTAATCCTAATTTGTGAAGAATCCTCGTTCCACCCCCCCATCCTGTGGTAATTCCTAAGCCAATTTGAACAAATCCCAATTTTGCATGTTCCGAACAGAGGCGAATATGACAGGCCAATGCCAACTCACATCCACCGCCGACAGCTACCCCATTTATTCCGGCGATGATGGGTTTTGGAGATCTTTCAATGCTGCTGAGGATACCGCTCATTCTTTTCAACATCACAAGAGCCTCGTTCTTCGTTTTCAATCCATGAAACTCTTGAAGGTCACCTCCGGCTGCAAATGCTTTTTCTCCTTCGCCTGTAATCACAATCACTTTAACTTCATGATCCTTCCAAGCCTGCTGAAGAGACCCTTCCAACTCATCCATCATCTTAAAATTAATGGCGTTTCTTACCTCAGGACGATTTAAAGCGATGATTCCAATCCCATCAATTTTTTTGTAAGAAATGGTCTCCATCTTTTTTCCCCCGTCGATCTTTTTTGTTACAATTCTATCACAAATCGAACACAACAAACAGCCGCCGGCCTGATGACCGACGGCTGTCTTTAGGCAAGTAATTGCTCCATCATCGACTTATTATAGCCCACAATCAATTTTTCTCCATCCGTAAGAATCGGACGCTTTAGTAATCTGGGTTCTTCATGAATCATGGATAACAACTGAGTTACGGTAAGTTCCTCAATATCCACATCCAATTCTTTAAACTTTTGGCTTCTTGTTGATAAGATCTCATCAAGACCGTTGTTTGTCATCTTTATAATTTCAAGCAATTCTTCGACGGTAGGCGGAGCTTTAAATAAATGCCTTTCTTCGTATTTAATTCCTTTTTCCTTTAACCAAGCTTTAGTCTTACGACACGATGTGCAACTTGGATAGGTATAAAACATTAACTTGTTCACAAAAAGACCCTCCCTGCACCTGAATCTTTTATTCTCTGTTAATCATTTCCCTAGATTTATTCCTACCAAACCATAATGATTAGCGATTATCAAAGTGAAACTAAACAACCTTGACCCAAAGGGTCACAAATGATATGAAAATGTTTTATATCAAAGATTTATATGCCCGCAAGTGAGCTCGACATAAATAAAAGGATTGGATATTTTTTGATTTTAGTTAAAGTATATATCTGTGTTTTTACTATGTCAATAGTGTTAATATGAGGATTTACCGTTTTTCAGATTTATACTATAATGAGAGTAAATAATATGCGGAAGGGGTTTTTCGAGTGGAGAATGAAACCTTAAGAATAACAAGTGTATTGGCTGACCCCACCAGGTTTTCCATTTATCAATATGTGGCTTCAAGCCATCGGACAGTAACAGTTCAGGAAATTGCTGAGGAATTTAATATCCACCCTAATGTCGCGAGACTTCACTTAAGCAAACTGGAGGATATTGAGCTGTTAAAGTCCGAATCTGAAAAAACTGGTAAAGGCGGTCGCCCCAGCCGACTCTATTCTCTATCGGACCAAGTGATAAGTCTTCAATTTTCCCCAAGAGATTACCAGCTTCTGGCCCAGATTGCCATTGAATCCCTATTATCCTTAGGAGAAGCTGGTCAAAAGGCCCTTAAAGAGATGGGAAAAAGATTTGGTATTGAGGCAAGTAAACAGGCGCTGGCAAAGGAAAAGCAGCGCCCGGAGGACATGACAGTGGATCAAGCCCTGGCCAGTATTGAACGTCTTGTATTGGCACAAGGACTTTATCCTGAGTTCGAACGGATAGACGAGTCAACCATTCGTTTTCGCATTCACAACTGTACTTTTAAAGAAACCGCCTTGCAATATCCGCAAAGTATATGCAGCATGCATCATTCCCTTTTGGAGGGTATATTTGAGACCTATTTTGGGCAACTTGACTTTATAAAGCAGGATTCCATAATGACTAATTGCTCTACATGCGAATATACAATCGTACGCTTGCCGGTAAAATAGAGTTTACTTTCCAAAAAAGCTCATTTATAATTGACATGGAGCTTGTTCTGAATTGTTGACAAAGGAGGGGCGAGGAATGGGAAGAATGTTCCGAGTGTTGGGGTTCTGGACCTTAATCATAGGGTTAATGGCAATGTGGGGAAACCTTATCCCTATGGCTTTAATTTTCTTTGGTCAGACCGCCGTTTTTGTAGCGCTTAGCTATGTAAATTTATCTGAAAAGGCCTATTTATGGATATTTGCGGCTTATATGGTATTATCTTTTACCGGTTTTACCTTCTACAGCTTCTTTATAATGCCTCAGGGTTAATAAAGAACAAAGGAAAGGGGTGCATTAAAAGCACCCTTTTTTCTTTATTTCCGGTGTATTGCCATTCCCGGAGTTTACCAATACTCCCCAGACATTATTGTTCCCTGTTCCAGAGCACTGGTTTGTCTTCAAAAAGCTTCTCTCCTTGAATTCCTTTTCCTTGAATTAAAACCTTAAATATCAGGCCCATTCCTTCTGGAAAAATCAATTGCCGAATGGCTCGATTTCTTCTCATGCTCTCCCCTTGAAAAGGGTCCGTTTCATGGTGATCCTTTAATTTGTTCAGGATTCCCCCAGCCATCAAAAAATCTCCCTGTGTTCCATAATAAAGGGAAGAAAAGCCATGATCATTTCCCCATCTTTTTAGGGTAGAAAAATTGATATGAGCGGTCAAATCCTGCTCACCCACATAAATATAGGGATTATTCATCAGTTGATGCTTATAATAACCCCGCAACGTCCCATTTTTTCTTACGGGATGATAAAGCTCCTCCGCTTCATACCCGTAATCAATGGTTAATAAAATTCCTCGCTTCATCCATTGACTGATCGACTTGATCCATTCCTTCATATCCAAATTAATTTCTATCCGTTGACCATTTGAAAAAGTGATGTTTTCATCAGATATATAATGTAAGAGTTCATCTTTTTTTAGTGGTAATTTCCTTTCCACAAATCGGATGTTCTCTCCTTCTCCTTCATAATCCACATAGATTTCATAATATTGACCATGATGATATTCTACTAACTGCACAGGAAAAGCATCCAATAATTCATTGGAAAAAAAGACTCCCGTAAAATCGGGAAAAAGGAAACTTCCTTGATGAATATCTTTGATCCAAACAACTTTTTCGATATGAGAACTTAACCATTCCTTTTGCAGGCCCTTATGGTATTCACTCCTTTCAATGATGAAATACTGAACATCGTGATATAATTCAGGGTAGACCTGCTGCATGTGATCTAGAATCTGTCTGGCTAACCTGCCGTCTCCTGACCCCATTTCTGCAATCTGCTTCAATTCCCCATGGGTCCGTAACCAAAAATAGAAAATATCAGCCAACGTTTCACCAAAAACTGTGCCCACATGGGAACTGGTGTAAAAGTCCCCTTTTTTTCCGATTTTTGTTCGGTTTGTAGAATAATATCCATTCTCTTCATGGTAAAGGCTAAGTTCCATAAAACGATAAAAAGGAATCCCCTGTCCATCTGATTGATCAATTTCTTTTTTTATCTGTTTTATTAGTGCTCTATTCAAGATTAATCACCTAATATCATCTTGCCGTAATTTAGATGTAAAATCAAATTTTTCTTCGAAAAAATGATTTTACTATTGACATAGTGTTTATAGTCGATTAAAATGAGAATCGAACCATCCCACATCACAAAATAAGTGATGCCCTTGGGGAAACCATTCCCCCACCCTATAGGTTCAATGATTCGGAATTTTACCTCCCCCAAAAAACCTTCTGAAAAGAAGGTTTTTTCCATTTAAATCCATAGATGTGGAATGGGAGATTCACACGTTGGCTGGTCGAATTTGAGCAAGAAGTGATTCAGGTACCCTTTAAGTCTAAAGAACGGAATCCTCAAAAACACCTGGAAATTCCTTAGATGTAGTCAGTTTGAGAGTTAATTCCCATTCTTTATCCTCTTCACTGAACACGAACTTGAAGGCTGTCCTTAGTGAATACTCTTATTTCCATATCTTTAATACTGCTCTAAAGAATTTTTTCGATCTTAATTTGTCGATGTTTTCTTAAATCCATATAAACATTTCCCAGCTGAACTAATGGCCTTGTCGGCTCATCATTATAAACGAATACGACCTTTGCTGTTTCTCCAGTATTAAGCACCACTTGATCTCCAACGAAAAATTGGCAAATTCCATGAATAAATGGAAGTACAATTTGGGGGTCCATTTTATCATAGCTTAGTTCCCACAATATTTCAGAAACATGATAGGGGGAGTTGGCCTTCTGGTATGTTCGGTCAGAACACATGGCATCATACACATCTGCAACCGCAACCACCCTGCTGAAGAAATCGATATGACGGTCACGTATTCCCTTCGGATAGCCCGTACCATCTCTTCGTTCATGATGGTTCAGAGCAACCAAGGCGATTTCTTCACTGATCTTGTTATTCATTAGAAATTGATATCCATACTCGGTATGTTTTTTCATTTCTTCCTGCTCTTCGTCTGTTAAAGCACCCTGTTTGTTTAAAATATGGTTTGGGACAAATATTTTGCCACAGTCGTGTAATATACCGGCTAATGCCAATTTCATTTGTTCCTGTTTTGTTAATCCTAACCATTTGGCCAACATCCCTGAATATATGGAGACATTCATCAAATGTCGAAATGTATACTCATCCTGATTCCTCACCCGGCTTAACTGATGAACAATTCCGGTATCCTGCAGAATTTCTTCCAACAAAATGGTAGAGATGTCTATTAATGGTTCAATGGGGATTTTCCCGCTCGTTTTCGCTTGGTCAACAATTTGTTTCAACATATCAACCGAAGCTTCATAGGTCGCTTGAAACTGCCTGATTCTTTCCAGTTCAATTTGGCGGGAAGCCACCTCAATCTCAATTTCCATGATGTGATGTTTTCGAAGCATATAAATATTCATTTCATCCAACTCTGTACCCTTAGGCAAAAGTAAACGGCCGGTTTGATCATAAAGATCCTCAGCCAATATACTCCCTGGTTTAGCGTTTGAAATTGTTACCTTCATCCACGAAACCTCCTATCGTGATTTGATCTGACATCGAAGAAAGATGATCGATTATCTCGTTTTCCTTTGATTTTAACCTTTCATAATCCTTTAATGTTAGATACGGCAGAGTCTCCATTTCTTTCAGCAGCGAAAGGGGAATCACCTGGTATAGCCTTCGTCCACCTACCCATCCGCGATAAACCCAAGTAGGAATAAATTGAACCTTTTCTATCGTACTGATCCCTTCAGGAATTTTCTTGGTCAGAGTTAAATTTAAAATTAGGCCGTAATCGGTCCAATTCCCCCTTTGGTTAGAGATAAAATTTCCCATGGAATAAATAATGAAAGCCTTCTTTTCAACCCCTTCACTGTTTATGGCCGCTCTGATTTCAAACGGCTGCAAAACATGGGGGTGACTGCCTATAATAATGTCTACTCCCATATTGATCAACTCGTCAACAATTTCCTTTTGACGCTCATTGGGGAACAGTTGATATTCATCACCAAAATGTATGGATACGAGGGTGAAGTCCACTCCCTCTCTTTTTAACTGGTATACATCTTTTTTTATCTGTTCCATATTGATGAGATTAACCATGTAAGGACGTTTCTCAGGCAGAGGCAGACCGTTGGTCCCATAGGAGTAGGCCAAAATCCCCAGGGAAATGTTGTTTTTTTCTAAAATAAGAGGTTTGCTCCTCTCCTCCAAACTGCGAAATGTTCCGGTGTGTAAAAGGCCGTAACGATCAAGGGCTTCAATGGTTCTTTCTACTCCTTTTTCCCCGCGGTCCAAGGAGTGATTATTGGCATTGGTTACCGCTATAAAGCCTGCATTTGCCAACGCTTCCGCCAGGGCATCCGGTGAATTGAATCGAGGATAACCGGAATAGCCAAACTCTTCTCCGCTCAGCGTGGTCTCCAAATTGCCAATGACCCAATCCGCCCGTTTAAAGACGGGGCGAACCAAATCAAAAGATTCATGAAAGTCATAATCCTTCTCTTCCGCACGGTAAGCTGCCGTCAGCTGAGGGGAGTGCACGATAATATCTCCCACCGCCATCAAGTTTACCGTTTTCACTTCTGAATTTATGACGGACTCTGGTTTGACAGATTCATTGGTCTTCGCAGCTAAAACCGAACCTTTAGGCTGATTCAGCGTTTTAAAAGATTGGCAGGCAAATAGATTAAATATGCTAAAATTGATTACACTAATCAAAATAAGAATCCATCCAATGGATAAAAATCTTCTCATAAGCCATTCTCCGTAATTTCTTCTACTATCCTATTCGCCAAAAAATAAAAAACACCTTTTTACCTGCCATAAAGTAAAAGGTGTATGCGAAACAAAAAATAGAGAAGAAGGAACTAAAGAATTCACTAAGGACAGCCTTCGAGTTCGGACTCAGCTAAGGGGCTAAAGAACGGAAATTAGCCCTCAAACTGACTCCATCTTTGAAATACCTAGATGTTCTTGAGGGCTCCGTTCTTTAGACTTGAAGCGGACCTGGACACTTCTTGCTCGAACTCGACTAGCGGACGTGTGAATCTTTAGTTACACATCTGTAGAAAAATCTAAAGAATTCACTAAGGACAGCCTTCCAGTTCGGACTTCTTAAGGAATGGTAAAATTGATTCTTTTAGACTGCACAGAATCACCAGTTTGTAAATGAAGATAAAATGAATGCAATCCTTTTGAAATCAATTCAGGGGCTTGAATGGTAAGTCCAACATCTATCTTTCCGTTTTTGGGAATTTGAAAGGTGTCAGGATAGCGAAGGGCCACCCCTTCCTCCACCTCAGAGGCATACATTCGTAAATTTAGCTGCTTTGAACTATGATTTTCTACTTCAACATAGTAAGCCTGAATATAGCCTTGTTCAGTCAGGCTGGCAATTTTCCCACCGATCGGCTTTACTGAAATTTCGTAAGGGACATAGACAGACGCCCCATAAACCAGGAATCCACCTAGGATCATCAACAGCAGAAGTAGAAAACTGGATTGCCCTGCTAACAATTTTCTTCGATTTGCTTTTGATTCGTTTGTATTTTGTCCAAAGGAGTATGTGAGCAAAGAGGGTTTTTTAACTTTGGAAAGAACCAGCTGACAGGCAAGGACACAGTCACCGCAGTTGACACAGGTATCCAGTTGATTGGTTCTGGGATCCAAATTCATATGACAAATTCGGGTACATGCCTCACAATCCAAACAGTCTTCCCGGCGATCTTCAACAAAGGCGACTCTTAAGGTTTTATTGTCAGCTAGAATGGATTGAGCCATCCCGTAAGGGCAGGCATTTTGACAAAACTGATGTCTGATTTTATACACCAACATAAATAAAAGGGCAAATATCACAAAAAATATGGCGAAGGTTAAGTTCATATCCAATTCTAAAATACTATAAAAAATGAGTGAAGGAGTAATAAAATAACTTAAAAGTCCAAATGCAGCAGCAGCGGAAATGGTAAAGGCGAGAGCAAAAATAACAATCCCTTTAATGACCGGTCTTTTTCTGAAAAATCTCTTGGATTCTAAGCGATTGAGGAATTCTGAAGCGGTGTTGTGAGGACAAAGCCAACCGCAAAATACTCTTCCTAGCAGTTTACTGATCGCTAAGATAAATACAAGAATAAATAATATAAAAACAAGAAACAGATAAACTTGGGACAAGGATAACTCTTTTCCTAATACATAAAACTCCTTGTTTATGACATCAAGTCGTAAAATATCGAATAGTGGAACAAGAAAAAAAGCTGCCATCAACAATAATTGGGTAATGCTTCTCCATACAATCAGAGAAGATCCTTGTTTCATGTAGTCGCCCTCCCCCATTAATAAAACTTAAACATTTACCCTACCCAGTATTGTAATTATAGCAACTTTTTAATAATAATTGTTCTGATTTTATTATTCATTTTTGACAATTTCATGACGATTCATGTCTGACTTTTCTCTAGGTGTATTGAGTAAGTTTAAATCTCTTTATCACTATTCCCCGCTGTAGATTCTGTAAATAATAAACAGGAGGACCGGAATGAGAGTCCACCATATGATGTTGTAAATTAAAGCGGGAGAAGAAATCATCGCCATCACTCCTCGTTTTCCTAGTTATCGTCATCATCTAACATCCGGTATTTGATGCTCTCGTCAAACTGTCCGCTTTTTCTGGCCCAAGCCCATATAAGAATGGAAGAGCCAGTAAAGCTGATCATGACAATCAGAATGATCCATGCGCCTATAGTGAGTCCTAATAACACCTATCTCCCTCCTAATTAATGGAGAGACACGTTTCGTTTCATGCTGTATCTTCGGTTTTCTCCTTATTATTTTGCCGGTAAATCTATAGATGTGGAATTAAAGATTCACACGTCCGCTAGTCGTGTTCACCAAAGGAAGTGATTCAGGTCCGCTTCAAATCTAAAATACGGAGTCCCCAAAAACATATTTCCGTCTAAATATTTTTTTACCGCAGTAGTCCTGTGATGAAAGGGTTGATATCTTTTTCTACACCGATGGTGGTAGCAGGGCCATGTCCAGGATATACCTTCGTTTCATCGGGCAGAACCATCAACTTATCCTGAATGCTTGAAATAAGCAATTCATAATTTCCACCTTCCAGATCTGTTCTCCCAATGGACTGGGCAAACAAAGCGTCTCCGGTAAACACATGTTCCCCAAACAACAGGGAAATTCCGCCCGGTGAATGACCTGGTGTAAACAGCCATTCAACATTAAAAGAGCCGATGGTTAATGGACCTTCTTCAGATAACAAGACATCAGCAGGGGCTGTTGTCAAAGGTGGTGTAACCATACTCCAACGGGCAGAACCATTCTTATTCGGGTCTGTGAGCCAATCTGCCTCATTTTGATGAATGTACACCGGAGCTCCGGTTGCTTTTCTTACTTGATCCACTCCGCCCATATGGTCAAAATGGGCATGGGTTAGCAGAATTCCCTGTATTTTTAAGTCTTTTATTTTGTTCAACAGAAGCCCAGGATTCATGCCGGGATCAATGACGATTCCTTCCTTTTGTTCATTCGTTATTAGGTAAGCATTCGTCTGCAACGGACCCAACTCCAAAATTTCAATTTTCACAATCTTCCTCTCCTCCATTGAGAATTTTCTGTTGTTATTTTACACTAGATACGATGTAAAACCAAATTCAAACAGGTGAAAGGAGTTTTTCATCTTGTCATCCCATCCGTTATTTGATCTGCTGCAAGTGTACACCCATCACGGCGGTCCCTTTGGATGCTACATGAAACTGGACCCGATTATTCGCGAGCTTCATCCACTCGATTCAACTGGGGTAATAGAAAACCACGATTCCTTTAACGTTGACTCCATCCTATCCACCTTCGAGTTAAATAAAACCCTGCTGATTATCGATCTCCCCTTGACCACTTCTTTACATATGGCCCAATATATTCGGGATCGTTTTCAGGCTTATCCCATTTTGGCCCTGCCAAAGAACCTGAATGCTTTTCTTTCCGATGAAAACAGGCAAGAACTGCGGGGTCTTATAAAAGAAATCATTTCAAATCCGGAATTTTCCCCATCTACCTTTACCATGGTTTTGGCAAAGGAAAGGGAAATCACTCCGGAGGGATTGTTCATGGAAGATGATATGCCTACCCATGAAATTCTTCAATATCTCAAATATCAAAAGGCTGCCTATTTTTTTCAGGGAGAAATAGGAGAGGACATGCAGCGTTACCTTCGCTTCCTTCAGGGAAGAGGTTTTGAAGTGGAAGTATATCCGTATTTGGAGGAGGGATCCCGATGAAATATATGCCTGGTGAAAATTGGCTCACTGACGGTATTACAGAATCCTATCAATTCCCTTGGCTGATGCTGAGCACCTTTATTCATCCTTCCCGCCGAACCTTTTGGTATCCGCCGCGAATCCAGGATATCCAAACGCTAATGAAATTAGCGCAAACAGTTACAGGAAAAGAACAACCTGTTCTCCTTGATGTAGGTTCCGGAATCGGCTTAATGGCCTATCTATTCGCCAGAGAAGGCTTCGAGGTGATCGCTATCGACCAGAATGAATCGGTCATTGAACGCTCAAAGGTGTTATATAAACATCCAAGACTCCAATATCTGCAGAGGAATATGAAAGAAATGGAAGAATGGAAAGGTATGGTAGACGTTGTCTTCAATTCATGGATGCCAGCATTCTCTTTTTGGGGGAAATATTTATTTTCCCTTGATGCTCCCATTGTCTATTTGGTCGGGGATCCCGGAGGTGCTACCGGCGATTACAAATGTGACGAACAAAAGAAAAGTTACCGATTCTTCTTTCACTACCTAACTCCCAGTTGGCATGACCTATTAAGCTGGGTGAACTATCTTCAATTATATCCACTGACTGAGAAAGCGTTAAGTCATGTGATGAAGGCTACCAATCAGCATATCTGTTTTCTTCACCGACAGATTTCCGAACCGGAACAACTTCGAGTCCCTCCGGCTAAACCCTATCCTTGGGAAAATCAGTTGGATGCCTTGGGTCTCCTTCCCGGAACGAAGGTAAGTAATGGGGTTATTTGGTCCCTGTCAACTACCTGAGAAGCAAGCCCTTAAAACCGGAACTAATGATTTACACGCCTGCTTCTCGAGTTCGGCCCAGATGTGATTCATGTCCACTTCGATGCTAAAGAACGGAGCCATCAAAAACATCTGGGTATTTCAAAGATGGAGTCAGTTTGACGGCCAATTCCCATTCTTTAGCTTCTCCGCTTAGTACGAACTCGAAGGCTGTCCTAAGAAATTCTTTGATATGAAAATACCTTTTCATATCAATTTGTGACCCGTAGGGTCATGGATGTTTAGTTCCGTCTAAATGGGTATGTTAAAGATGACGCTATATTGAGGGCTTTTTGGTCCTACAACAGATCAGCTGCCAGCTGGGCAATATGGGAACGCTCCCCTTTTTCCAGATGGATATGGCCGCTTACCTTTTGCTCCTTAAATCGTTCAACGACATAGGATAAGCCGTTATTATATTTATCCAAATACGGGTGATCAATTTGATCCGGATCTCCCATGAGAACAATTTTGCTACCTTCCCCAACCCTGGTTAAAATGGTTTTTACTTCGTGCTTGGTCAGGTTTTGAGCTTCATCAACAATGATATATTGCTCAGGAATACTTCTTCCCCTGATATAAGTGAGAGCTTCCACCTGAATATTTCCCATACCAGACAATATCCGGTCCAAATCGCCATTTTGTTTGGTATTAAACAGGTATTCCAGATTATCATAGATAGGCTGCATCCAAGGACGAAGCTTTTCTTCCTTTTCTCCCGGTAAATAACCAATATCTTTACCTACCGGAACCACGGGCTTTGCCACCAGCAGTTTATGGAATTTACCCTCGTCTTCCTTTAGATGTAGCCCGCAAGCCAAAGAAAGAAGAGTTTTTCCTGTTCCTGCCTTTCCAGTCATGGTTATAAGAGAAATCCTCTCGTTTAAGAGAAGCTCAATGGCCATTTTCTGTTGTGCATTTCGCGGTCGAATTCCCCAAACCATCTGCTCATCATGATATAGGGGCTCAATCCATGTTCCTTCCCCGTTCACTTTCCCCAGTGCCGAACTGGATGATCCGCATTCATCGCGAAAAATGATAAATTGGTGCGGATAAAAGGCATTACGAGGAAAATAATCATGAACAGAAAGACGCCCTTCCTTATAAAAATATCCGATGATTTCCTGAGATATCGACACATTTACATATCCTTTATATAATTCATCATCCTGAATGACACGATCAGATAAAAAATCCTCTGCTTGAAGACCAAGAGCATCCGCCTTCACTCGAACCAACGCGTCCTTACTCACGATGATCACCGGACAACCATCGGGCTTCGCTTCCTCTTCCTCTCGCAAATTCATCGCCACAGCCAATATTCGATTATCATTACTGGCATCTAAAAATATATCCTGCATCTTATTAAAGGAACGATGATTTAATTCTACCCTTAGATTTCCTCCTGATTCCAGTTTTATCCCTGAATGAAGTTGACCATGAGAACGAAGGCTATCGATAAGTTTAGCTACATATCTTGCATTTTTTCCAATCTCATCCGTATATCGTTTTTTTGCATCAATCTCTTCTAACACAACAGCAGGTATGATAATTTCGTTGTCTTCAAAGGCAAATAAGGCACGGGGATCCTGCAGAAGAACATTGGTATCTAAGACGTAGATCTTCTTCAACTTTTCTCCTCCTTAAGGCAACATACCTTTTTGTTAAATCATATTCAATTGTCAATTTTTAGTTCAGTTTATGATACATCGAAAAAAGATATCACGGTTAAACTACAAATATATCTCTTAAACTCGTCAAAAGGACGGTGAAGAAAGAATGTTATATAAAACACTTGTGATTTCTTTTCTAACAATAATGATTCTCGGAGGTTGCCAACCAGCCAATAATCCACCAGCCAATCAGTCTGCACCAAAGCCAGAAGTGCAAAATATAAAGGACAAATCAAGGGTACAACAAACAGCCCCTAGAAGTACCAAATCTCAAAATGCACAAGATACTGCTGAAAGACTGGCACATCTTGCAACGAAAATTCCTCAGGTGAATGACGCAACGGCTGTAGTAGCCGGAAAATATGCCATTGTTGGCATCGATGTAGACGCCAATTTGGACAGATCCAGAGTTGGCACCATAAAATACGCCGTTGCTGAAGCGTTAAAGGAGGATCCCCAAGGGGCAAATGTTTTAGTTACCGCTGATGCAGATACGGTGCAAAGGATTAGAGAATTGGCGCAAGATATAAGAAATGGACGCCCAGTTGCGGGAATCGCAGAAGAATTGGCTGATATTGCCGGTCGATTAATGCTACAGCCCAGCAAGCAAGTAAAGGATCGTGAAGAGCCTCCCAATCAAAACAACCAACGAAGAATAAACGAATAAACGTTTAAAAATAAATTGAAAAGCCTAGTCATTGTTGACTAGGCTTTTAAAGCATCCATCACCTGCTTATCCAATTTGGCAGCAGCATCCGCATCATATGTTTTTTCGTAAGTTGGCTCTTGTGAAATACGGGAACCATAAAACATGATATCCCTAACTTCCTCAACTTTTAATTCAATCTTGGCCAAACGAAGGGGAACGCCCTCCATCTTCTCACTGGCGATGGCTGCAGAGCCGGAAATAGAATAGACTGAACCTGCAGAGAATATAGATAATGTTGCTCGATTATTATTTTTTATATTCTCAACAATTCGAGAGCGATTATCAACTGCTATGAAAACGCGTTGTATATCGGGGGAATAAACCCAAGATATTGCACTTACATTTGGACCTCCTGAATCTTTATCTATCGTGCTTAGAAGGGCAAATCGTTCTTTCTGCATCAATATGTAAATGTTTTCTGTTAAAGTCTGAGACACTTTTTCAGCCAAAACACCATTCCTCCTCTTATGGATTTTCACATAAACTATTCGTTTTAGTATACGACAATTCCTTCTCGTCAATGTGTAAAATTTGAATAGATAATGGGGGTTAAGAAAATGGATGAAAATCGAAATCATATAAAAAAAGTGATCGGTGAAATGGACAAAATCACGGAAAAACTAAACGAAGTCAATACCTTAAACCGCAAATTGGAATCTATTGCCATGCATTTGGAGCGGGCTAGAATTCATGATGTTTTACAAAATTTTAATCATCCGTTAAGGGTAATTGGAATCAATTTTTTGGTCGGCTTGTCCCGTGGTTTGGGATTAACCGTGGGAACAGCCATTATTTTAGGGTTCCTTGCGATATTTTTGAAACAGTTTATATCTCTTCCCATCGTTGGTGAATACATATCGGATCTTTTGGATTATGTTCAATATTATCAAGATTTTAAAGGGAGATAGTTCATGGTATACTTAGAGCATGACATACCATAGGAGGCATTTATGAGAGCACAATGCGTGTTATGTGATAAAATCGTTCACATTGAAAATGAATCTTTGTTAGCCAAGCGATTAAAAAATCATCCTCTCCTCACTTATCTGTGTTCTCCCTGTACGGAGAAAATCAATCACAAATTGCGGGAAAAACAAAGCAAAAAGAGCGTCGAATAAAGAGCTGGAATCCCATTCCAGCTCTTTATTCGCCATATCGTGGTTCCCCGTTGATTTGTTCAAGCAATACATCAATCATCTCTTTAGGAAACATTTGTAATTTTTTCTTTCCGTTAACTACATAATGAATGTGGTACATGGTATCATCTCTAGAAACTTTCAGTTCATTTACCTGATGATCCTCTTCCAGGATTCCCCTAAAAAAAGATTCCGTTTCCTTTGCTGCCTTATCATTTGGACGGTAATCAGCCACCACCTTAATTTGCAGCCAATTGAACAAGGTATCTTGCAAATTCATCATCTGTTCACCTCGTTGGCTCTATTTTGGTCACTATGCTGATTTTCTTGACCGTAAGATTCCGATTTGTTCCTTCGAACCCTGACGACAATGAGTAAAACCAATGCGACAGCCAAAGCAGGAACAATGGGCAGACCGAAGGCATAAAGCAAAGTTAATGGAATGACTCCGATCGCTAACAAGAAATAAATAATTAAAGATTTAAGCAGAGGAAGAGGACGGGCAAATCCCAATTTGTAAACTAAGGCAGTTAACACAAAAACCACCAGATACGCATTTTCCTCAATTAATTGATTTATGTTTTCTAACATAGCCATGATTCCTTCCTACCTTCCTTCATTGAACGACTCCCTTTAATTGGCGGAGATAAACCATTTCCTCACCATACTCTGCTTCATCTTCAACAGGAGTTTCCAGAATCACCGGCAGTCCCTCAAAAAAGGGATGAATCAGAAATTTTCGGAGAGCTTCAGAACCTATCTCACCCTGACCAATTTTTTCATGACGATCCTTTTTGCTGGCAAAAGGGGCTTTACTATCATTAAAATGAATGGCAGCCAAGTGATCCAAATATCCCGTCTCTTTCATTTTTTCCACAAAAGAATCAAAGGTATCACCATTCCACTGCCCCGCTGCAAAGGCATGGCAAGTATCAAAGCAAAATCCGATTTTCTCCGGATATTTACAAGATTCTCTTATAGATACAAGGGTTTCCAATTCCAGTCCCAATTCTGATCCCTGCCCAGCCGTATTTTCTAATAACAGCTTTGTCGGTCCTTCATATTCCTCCAAAATCACATCCAGAGTTTCAATCATTCGTTTAATACCGTACTCTTCTCCTTCACCCACATGCTTCCCGCAATGAACCACAGCCCCGATCGCCCCATAAGTTTCTGCAATATGAAGATCTTCTTTAATAGAGCGAATCGTCACTGCCCACAAATCTTCTTTAAAGGTAGATAAATTTGTAATATACGGAGTATGAGCCACTAATTGAATATCAAGTTCTTTCATGAAATCAACGCCTTTTTCAGCATCTATATAATCAATCTTCTTCGGTCTTAAGCCCCGGGGGTTTTTTGTAAAGACCTGAAGGGATTCAGCTCCCAGTTCATGGGCTCGCTGTACCGCTTGAAACAATCCCTTCGCTACACTGATGTGACAACCTATCTTCAATGATCTCACCTCATTTTATAAATTACCTTCAAGCAATCAAATTACCTTGTAAGAATTTTAAATTTATCTATCCTTGTGATCCATCTATGATTCTTTTCTCAATTCCCTTTCCTTACTTTACCCCCAAACAAAAAAAAGGACAACCCCTTAACGCAATAAGGGACGCCTTCCCATAAACCCATCCTCTAAAGTATGCCAATATTTAATCTCTTCTTCTCCCCATTTCCAACAAAGAAAAACCAATTCTCCTTGATGAAGGTAAGGAAAATCTACAAGTCCAAGCTCAATATCCTGAATAATACACCCCATATTCTTAATTCGGCTCATCCGTTGATGGAATTGATGAAATGATTCCTCATAAAGGGATTTTAGCCTTCTATATTCAAAGTGAACCACATTTTCACCTAAATTTTTATCCTGAATCTCCAACGAACACAATTGATCATGCAGCCTTGTAATATTTCTTCTTAGCTCACGCAACTGTATGATCAATTCCATGAGTTCAGGCAATAATCGATTTGCTTCTTCCAAAGTGAAAATCCGATCACTCATTTAAAAACCTCCAATATAGGATCCTCCATTGAATTCGACAAGGACCTTCACATTCCTTCTTCAAATCATGTAACAAAGGGTATTCCTGTTTGCCCAGAAATACCCTTATCCTATCCGCTAAAAATCCTATTTAAAAATTTCTACGGCCCGATTTTTTGTTTCATCGCTGATGGATATCTTAAACTTGTTAAGGGATGTTTCATTGATGACCAAATCCACATCTTTTGTTACTTCTACAGGGATATCCTTTGGATCTGTTCCATCTAATACCCGGGCAGCCATTTCTCCGGTTTGATAGCCTATTTTATAATAATCAATCCCATAGGTGGCAACGGCTCCTCGTTTTACCGTGTCCGTATCGGAAGCAAAAACGGGAATATTGGCCTCTTCTGCAACCTTTAAGACTGATTCAAAGGACGAAACCACCATATTATCTACCGGAATGAAATAAGCATCCACTTTCCCGATTAAAGATGCGGCCCCCTGTTGCACTTCGTTGCTTTGGGTTACTCCTTTTTCAATCACATTGATTCCCAAGGTCTCACCGGCTTTTTTAGCCATCTTTACCTGAACCTCTGAATTCACTTCTCCAGAGTTATACAGTACCCCAATATTTTTCACATTTGGCATAAATTCTTTGATCAGCTCAATTTGCTTGTCTATGGGATTTTGGTCAGAA
Source organism: Microaerobacter geothermalis (assembly GCF_021608135.1). Lineage (NCBI taxonomy): Bacteria > Bacillati > Bacillota > Bacilli > Caryophanales > Bacillaceae > Microaerobacter > Microaerobacter geothermalis. Next base: position 10,823 of record NZ_JAKIHL010000010.1, on the reverse strand, counting down.
GTTCCTGTCACATTGTACTTGGGATTTTGTAGATCATCTACTAATCCTGCAGCAATCGGGTCTGTGACAGATGCGAATACCACAGGAATATCTTTCGTACTTTGGGCAGCTGCTTGAGCGGTAGGTGTAGCAATGGCGATAATAATATCTTTTCCATCCGAAACAAATTTCTGAGAGATGGTTGTAGCCGTATCCCGGCTTCCTTGGGCATTTTGGTAGTCAATAGAAACATTCTTCCCCTCTTCATAACCTTTATTAGCCAAACCATCAATAATTCCTTGACGAATGGAATCTAAAGCGGGATGCTCCACAATTTGACTAATTCCTATAGAAAACACCTTATTCTCCTGTTGCTTCTGGGACAGATTATCCCCTGACTTCTCTACGGTTGTTTCTGTTTTTCCACATCCTACAATAACCAAAATTACAGCAAATAATACGAAAATACCTGCTAATACTCTTCTCATCTCAACTCTCCTCCTGCTTTCTCTTCTAATGCTCGTTTTCTGAAAATCTATGTTTTGAAGTATAGCAAAAAAATTATCATGCGTCTATAGATGAACTAAAACTCCATTTGGAAAATTATAGATTTGATTTTTTAGTCTTAAATATGATATTATTTATGTTGTTACGCGACGGAACGTGGCTCAGCTTGGTAGAGCACCTCGTTCGGGACGAGGGGGTCGCAGGTTCAAATCCTGTCGTTCCGACCATTTTTTATTTGTTACATTTTCCATAATTTTTATTATTTTTCATTTATTACATATGTGACTATAGAAAGCTTAGTTCAGGTAGACGTTTCAATGCACCCTCTTATGGAATTCTTTTTACTTCCACACCCGCCTTTTCTTCTAATGGCCGAATGATCGCCGCAACATCCAATCCTCCATATCCCCATTCCATAGCTTCTCCAATGATTTTCTCACTGAGATTTCCTAATTCAAGGGGAACTTCCAGCTGCTCTCCCAATTGGGTGGCAATTTTCATATCTTTATGAAGCAATTGAATACTAAATCGCTGGTTAAAGTCCCGATCCTGAATTAAATCGATTACCCGGTCGATCATGAAACTGTGGCCCGTGCTTACCTTAACGATTTGTCTCATGATTTCAGGATTGATTCCCGCTTTTACTCCCAATACAAATGCTTCTGACAGGGCTGCGGTATGGATGCCTACCAGCATATTATTCATCAGCTTAACAACCGAACCACTTCCGACACTCCCAACGTGGAAGATATTTTTACCCATGGCTTCAAAGACGGGAACGGCTTTGTCGAAGATTTCCTTGTCTCCTCCACACATGATGGTCAATGTACCGGCATGGGCTCCCATGGGCCCCCCGCTAATGGGTGCATCCAAAAATCCAACACCCATTTCTTTAGTCAAGTAATACAATTTCCGGTTCAACCCTGGAGATACGGTACTGTGGTCAGCCAGCACCATCCCTTCCCTTGCTCCAGCCAGAATTCCCCTCTCCCCCAGATACACTTCCTCCACAGTATCCGGCATGGGCAAACAGGTTAAAACCACATCTGCTTTGGATGCCAAATCAGCTGGGTCCTTTGCTTCAATTGCTCCTAAACCGACTGCCTCTTCAATGGGCTGGCGACTGCGGCTGACTACAAATACCTCAAAACCATTTTTTATTAAATTTTTTGTCATTGGCAATCCCATTGTTCCTAATCCGATAAAGCCTACCTTCATCAAATATCCCCCCAATTTCTCTATTTTTCTACATAAAAGGAACTAAGAATATAGCGATTTACGCCACTTCTCACTTCTCACATCTAACTTTTAGACACCGTCCATACAATTGGGATTCTTCACTTTCACAAAAAATCCTTCCAAAAGAACCATATTAAAATGAAAAAGCAGCCATCCCCAAAGGACAGCCACCTGTTATTGCCTGAACTTTATCCAATGGCTAACCGCCACCAAGACCCTATGCTTCCAATAGCAGCATTTCCATTCTTAATTCCTTCAACCGCTCCTTACACCGACTTATGGTTTCCTGATCTTCTTTCATCAACGCTTCATGAAGGGTTGCCAATTCATAATCGATTTCCATTCGTAACACAGGGATTCTTTGTTCCGCATCTTCTCTCTTAAAGGCTTCCACCATCTGTTCCATGGTTACGGTACACCCCTTTTCAAATAAAACTTTTCGCTTTGAACCATTGATTTCGACTACTTTAACCGGGATCCCAAATTGAAAGTTTTGTATCAAAATTTGCCCTTCATGAAACAGTTTGACGATGGCGTGCCCTTTGTGTTCTTCAATAAAATGTTGTATGATATGGGCAAAACGGGCATCCTTAACAATATAGTGGTGATTATTCATCTTGTAATAATCTCCAACCTGACGGAAAGAGAGTTCATGTACTTGATAAGCTGTCTGTACATGAAGGGATACTTGCTTCTCCCCCTGGTTCCAAACAACCGACAAACCATGGTCAATAAACAATTGAACTAACTGTTGTAAATGTTCCTCGGTAAATCGCAAATCTAAATCACTGTACTCAATCTCATAGGTATTGTCCATGGAATCCACTCTCCTTTCTTGTATTTTAAAAAAACAGGTACTCGTCCACAGAAAGTTATAAAATTCAGACTGTTATAATTATTTGTTGTTTTATATTATTATTCATAGTACAAAAAAGCAATACCTAAAATATTGGATTTTCTAAGCCCAAGGTATAAGGAGTGATACCGTTGACCTTTCAAGGATTTAAGTCAAGTGATTTTGACACTTTCACCATCCAAGGACTGGATCCAAGGATGGATGCTATCAAGGAAAATGTTAGGCCTAAACTAATGGAAATAGGCCAAGAGATTGAACCTGTACTTACCACCATTGGAGGAGAGCCGTTTTATTTCCATGTAGCCAAACATGCAAGAAGAACCGTAAATCCTCCAAATGATACATGGGTAGCATGGGCAACCAACAAAAGAGGATACAAGATGCTGCCCCATTTTCAAGTGGGACTTTGGTCAACTCATTTGTTTATCTGGTTTGCCATCATATATGAATCCCCCAACAAATACGTTTTCGCTGATAAAGCCTTAAACAAATTACATGATCTCATGAAGCAGATTCCAGAGGAATTTGTTTGGTCCACCGACCACACCGTTCCTGATGTGCATAAACACAGCGATCTATCTATTAATGACCTTCAACAAATGCTGGAGCGGTTAAGGGAAGTAAAAAAATCTGAAATCCTTTGCGGCATCACTTTGAATAGGAACAACCCAATAGTGTATGATGGTGACCTGCTGCTAAAAAAGGTTGCGGATACCTTTAAAACATTATTTCCCCTTTATCTGTTGGCTCAATCCTCATCCTGAATAAATTTTTTCTAAAATAACATCTATATAGACGAAACTAAACTTACATGACCCGAAGGGTCACAAATTGATATGAAAAGGTATTTTCATATCAAAGAATTCACTTAGGTTAGCCTTCGGGTTCGTTCCCAGCGAAGAGGCTAAAGAATGGAAATTAGCCCTCAAGCTGACCCCAACATTGAAATACCCAGATGTTTTTGAAGGCTCTTTAATTTCACATCTATAGCGCATAAAAAAAGGTTCCTTCTCCCTTCAGAGCTAGGAACCTTTTTTCATGTCTCAGGATTATGGATCATTTCAAAATCATCTTTATGTTTTTGTGTCTCTATTGACGTCAGATTCAAATTTAAAGATTTTTCAGCCACTTCTCCAATACTTCTTTGGTTTCCTTTTCTATTCTTTCAAAAAGTTCCTGTACCGTTGGAATATCATCAATTAAACCAATTGCCTGTCCAGCCCATCCAAATCCGGCTTCTTCATCACCTAGGTAAATATATTTTCGATTGGTCTCCCCGCTGATCAATTCCTTTAATCCTTCATACCCAACTCCTTGTTTTTCCAGATCGAGAATCCTTGTAGTCAAAGATGTTGCCAGGGCCCTTCCCGGGGCACCTAAACTTCGTTTAATGACCACCGTATCTGATTCACTTCCCTCGACAATCGCTCTCTTGTACTTTTCATGGGCATGTACACATTCCTTTGTAGCAATAAACCGCGTACCCATTTCCACTCCCTCTGCACCAAGGGCTAATGCAGCCATTAACCCATAGCCATCAGCAATTCCTCCGCTGGCAATTACGGGAATGGATACAGAACGAACCACCTTTCTCGTAAGAACGATGGTTCCTGTATCATCCCGCCCTAAATGACCTCCGCCTTCATGACCAACAACCATCACTGCATCGGCTCCCAATTCTTCCGCCTTCTGGGCTTGACGAACAGCGGCTACAAGGACAAGCTTCTTCACCGGATGATTCTTCATCCGGTCAATCAAAGGTTTCGGATTCCCACCTGTAATAGAAATAACCTGCACTTTCTCTTCCAGGGCAACCTCTAACATCTCCTCATAGGGACGGCCATGTTGACCGATGGCAAAATTAACACCAAATGGTTTGTCCGTCAAAACTTTTACTCTCCTAATCTCTTCCCTTAGATGCTCCGGCGAAGGCAAAGTCATTGCAGTGATCTGTCCCAACCCTCCTGCATTGGAAACCGCCGCGGCAAGATCAGAATATGCCAAATAAGCCAGACCGCCCTGAATCACCGGAAAACGAATTCCTAATAACTGAGTCACCCTAGTTTTCATTTTCAAACCACTCCTATCCGTTTTTAATCTCGTCAACTAGTTTCTCCCCATCATATTTCCCTTGCCCGTAACCAATAATATACAGAAAATGAATTCTCCAAAATTCCTACAGATTCCTTCCTCGAACCGAACAAGAGGTAAAATAATTTTATATATAGACGGAATCACTTCTTGTACGAACTCGATTAGCGGACGTACAAATCTTTAGCTCCACATCTATAGATAAAAATTCCCCTTGTTCCTAGAGATTCAATCTGCTATACTTCATTTTGTTTTATTTTAATTGATTTTTCATGGAGGAGATGTTCTGTGAACCGACAAGAAAAAACCCCTCTGTTTACCGGTCTGATTGAACACGCAAAAAGAAACCCAATCCAATTTCATATTCCCGGTCACAAAAAAGGGGTAGGGATGAATCCGGAATTTCGCCAATTTATCGGCGATAATGCCCTTTCCATTGATTTAATCAACATCTCCCCGTTAGATGATCTTCACCATCCGCATGGTATGATTCGTGAAGCCCAAGAGCTGGCCGCTGAAGCATTTGGAGCAGATTACACCTTCTTCTCGGTCCAAGGAACCAGCGGAGCAATTATGACCATGATTTTGTCCGTATGTTCACCGGGAGATAAAATTATCATTCCAAGAAATGTTCATAAATCAATTCTTTCAGCCATTATTTTTTCCGGCGCCACGCCTATTTTTATCCATCCGGTCATGGATCCCCATTTGGGAATCATGCACGGAATTACCACGGATGCCGTAAGAAAAGCGCTAGAACAGCATCCTGAAGCAAAAGCTTTGGTCGTCATCAACCCGACGTATTTTGGAGTGGCCGCTAATTTAAAAGAAATCGTTGAACTGGCACACCAATATGAAATCCCTGTCCTTGTTGATGAAGCCCATGGTGTCCATATCCATTTTCATGATGAACTTCCCTTGTCAGCCATGCAGGCCGGTGCAGACATGGCCGCAACCAGTGTTCACAAATTGGGAGGATCCATGACCCAAAGCTCTGTCTTAAATGTAAAGGAAGGATTGGTTTCCGCAAAACACGTTCAATCCGTCATCAGCATGCTGACCACCACTTCTACTTCCTACCTTCTGCTGGCCTCATTGGATACAGCCAGAAAACAATTGGCTATTTATGGAAAAGAGATGATATCCAAAACCATCAAACTTGCCAAAGAAGCGAGAAAAAGAATTAACGAAATACCGGGACTTTATTGTTTTGGCGAAGAAATCGTCGGCAGGGAAGCCATCTACGACTATGATCCTACTAAGTTAACGATTCATGTTAAAGACCTGGGCGTTACGGGGTATGACGTGGAGAAATGGCTGAGACATCATTATAACATTGAAGTTGAACTGAGCGATTTATATAATATTCTTTGCATCGTTACCCCCGGGGACAGCGAAGAAAGCATCTCAATTCTAATACATGCTTTAAAGGAGCTCTCTACAGAATTCTTCTTGAAAAGAGATGCAATAAATCTTGCCAAAGTCCATCTGCCCAAAATTCCCGTATTAGCGATTTCGCCTAGGGATGCCTTCTATGCAGAAACAGAAGTGGTTTCCCTTGATGATGCCAGCGGACGGATTATGGCGGAATTTATTATGGTTTATCCACCAGGCATCCCCATCGTCATGCCCGGTGAAATCTTGTCTGATGAAAACATCGACTATATCCGTGAGAATATTGATGCAGGACTTCCCGTTCAAGGGCCCGAGGACGAAACCTTTCAAACGGTAAAGGTAATCAAGGAGTTTAAGGCAATAAAATAGATTATGTAAAGAAGCCATTGGTAATTAGTTGATCGATACCAATGGCTTTATTTAACTTATTCCACACTATGCTCTCTATCTTAACTTTATCCCTCAACTAAAACCCTTTTTTGTTCATGGCTGCAGCAATTTTCACAAACTCCGTATAACGTGTCGGCTTTATGGGACTCAAAATGCTCAATAATACAATCACACTGTTGACAAACAATAGTACCCACTATTTCCACCCTCCACCATTATAGTAGTGATTTCAACATCTATTATTTATTATTATTATGTCATTTTTATAGTAATATGTTACACTATTTGTGTCAATAGGCAAAAAATTAGATAAAAAATAGCAAACGGCAACATCCCTTGATGGTGTTGCCGTTTGCTAGCTTTCATCTTCAATTGTTTCACCGAACAACGTGATAAACCCTCCTAATATTGGGCTTCTAGTGGCATAACAGGTAAGTTTTTTTCAAAGAAAGACGCCAGTTTATCAGCCTCGCTAAAATCTTCGATACGGAAAATTCGTTGAATGTGTGCAGGATCCCTCGCTTCTTCTGAGCAAAGGAGAACTGCCCTCCCTGTCTGCATGCAAATCACCAATGGTTTCCCAAAAAACTGATTGCTGTAGACAATACCGAAGTCATACCTAACATGATCCGATAAAAATCCAATAAATCGCACTTGAGTGGTCTCCGACTCGTCATAAAGATGTTCAAATCCTTGATAAGTTAATTCTTTCTCCATACAATCCCTCCGTTTATAAAAATTAGATAGCAAGCATTATTATACCATAACAAATCAATTTTTGCGATAAGAATTTTTTTAATACTACCATATATGATGTGCGCCTAATGATATTTTCCCCATATGAGGAAAAACCAAACCTCAAAAAATAAAAGCCTCAATGAGCAGAAAAAACTGAAGCTTTTCGATAAATAAACGATTATTGTGTTGGTTCAGAAATATCTTTCAATTTTTACAATAATTTTTCATTTCATCAAGGGCATCGATGGTTTCTCGGCTTTGGTTTACCCAATCCACCCTTTCCACACCATGAAGTTCTTCGGCTAAAAATCTTAAACATTCAAAAAATAATTGACGTACTCCTGGACTATATCTCTTTTCCAATTCTTCCATTGCCTTTACCACACGAAATGCTGATGGTGCACTATCTCGACTGGCAAAGATGATTTCTTTCCCTTTTCCAGTCAAAAATACATTGACCACCCTTCCATCTGTATCCCTTTTATCTATTTCAACTAATCCTTTTTCCATTAATTTTTTTACATGAATAACAATAGAAGAAGGATGCCAGAATGTCCACTCTGCAATTTGGGTAATGCGCACGCCTTCAAAGCAATAAACGATCCAAAGAATATTCAATTGAATGGATGAGTCTAAGCTCAGTTTCTTTGCTTCCTTATCCCAGTCCTCCTTTATCACCACATCAACAGCACGAAAATAATTTAAAATTTCATGAATTCTTTGAGTCTCCCCTTTTTTATCCATCAAACATTCTCCTTTATACTTTTTACTTTTAAAGGTGATTATATATTAAGTTTCTCTCTGTGTCACTAACGTTACAAAAAATTCTGTCTTTTTGTGGGCTCAGTTGCCAAAATACAACCCCAATGATAATATTGAATGTGAAATGGAAATGTATAGGAGTGAGTGGGAATGGGAAAAAGTGCCTATATTAAGTTTGTTGAAGGTTCTTCTCAACAAAAGGCAACGGTAGATGACGTGAAAGACATGTTAAATCAATATATTGAAAGAACCTCCAAAACCGGAGATCAGTTATCTTGGCACTATGGAGATACGGCTTTCCCCTATACCCTAGAGGAAAAACCGGAAGGACGGGGAAAATGGTTCTATCTGAAAGGAAAAGATCCCAAGCTATATAAATATATCATTATAGGTGTAGGCTCAGAGCAGGTGGAAGCCGATGGAGAGGTACAACATTACATACAGATTGTTCTTCCAGAAGGTTCAACCGCCGGGGATAAAGGAAAAGCTAACGAATTTTGCAAATACATGGCTAGATATTATAAGGCTGAGCTTCACTTATTTAACGGTCGGGTCATGTATTTCAACCCGAGAAAATAATTCCAATATTGAAGAATTATATATAGCGGTACTAAGGAATTCACTTAAGACAACCTTCGATTTCGTACGAATCAGTGAGGCTAAAGAACGGGAATTAGTAATCAAACTGACTCCATCATTGAAATGCCCAGATGTTTTTGAGGGTTCCGTTCTTTAGCCTTGAAAATGTAATTTATTGAATGTTTCGGGGTTGTTCGGAACGATGCTCCCCAGTTGTTTCCGATATTTCACTGATGACTTGTCCGGATTGCGAGATAAACTCTTCTTCCCTGGCTATGTCTGCCATGGCAACAATACCAACCAATTTCCCATTTTCAGTTACGGGCAAACGACGAATCTGGTTGTCTGCCATTAGTTGGGAAGCTTCCTTGACAGTCATATCAGGTCTTCCGACTACCAAGCTGTTGCTCATCACCTGTTCCACAGATGCAGAACCTTCTCTTTTTTCAGCCAATCCACGGATGACAATATCCCTGTCAGTAATTAATCCAATCACATGATTAGCTTCATCTACCACCGGAATAATTCCGACGTTATGATCTCTCATTTTTACCGCTACTTCATACACATTATCCTTTAAAGTAACGGTTTCCACATTTGTAGTCATGATCTCTCGAAGTGTTTTCACGTCATTTCCCTCCTTTTCGTCTGTAATATTTCCTAACTCTATTTCACTTATGCATGATTTCCTGATAAACATCTAAGTCCAATAATGTTTTCCCTAACCACCATGCATGACACAATATAGCCCGCCTAAAGATTTTCCATTATCCATTTTTTCGCAAATTTTAAAACGTCCTGAACCGAGGCTGCCGTAAATCCAAGTTGAGCGAATATCCTGCTTCCACCGCCCCTTCCCTGTGTCATTTCTAACAGATGATCGACTAACTCTCTCATGGATAAGGATATATTTTCACTGCACGCAGCTATCAAACGGTTCAATTGCCCTTCCGAAGCAAAAATTACCACATGGCCGGGTTCTTCAATGATGGTTTTGGCCAATTCTTTCATATCCTGAAATGGCTTATTTATCCATTGATGAAGATGAAGAGTAACGGAACTTATTTTTTCACCCTGTTTGATCCATTGTTTTGCCTCTTGACGTATGAGGGACTCTTTTAGATGCCTGTTTTCCCTCACATATTGCTCATATTCCCCCTTCATACGAACAAGGGATGGAACAACGTCATAGGGGTTGGTCCTCAGTAATTTCGCTGCTTCAAATAACAAATCCTGAAACTGCCGGGCGATACGCATAGCCCTCAATCCACAAACAAAGGTTAGGCGAACATTCCCTTTATAAGGCTCCCATCCTATGATTTTAATCAAGCCCACCTCGCCGGTTCGATAGGGATGGGTTCCGGAACATGCCGATAAATCAAACTGATCAATTTCAACCAAACGAACGATGCCATCCATGCTCGGCAGCTTCGCCCGTATCTGTTCATCCACTTCTGTAACAGGCATTAATCTCGTCTCGATATGCCGGTTTTCCATCACAATTTCGTTGGCTCTTAATTCAACCTTTCGCACATCATCGACATTAATCTGCGATGCCTTTAAATCAACGGTTACCCACTCCTTGCCAAGGTGAAAACCAATCGTTTCAAGGGACAAAAGTTCCTGAAACGCTGCGGATAAAATATGCTGCCCGCAGTGCTGCTGCATATGATCCATCCGACGGGAGAAATTGACGTGACCTTCTACAGTCCCTTTATGTTCTAAGTTTCCCTTCAACAAATGAACAATAGATTTTCCATCCTTGTACACATCAATAACTTCAAAGCCATCAATCATTCCTGTGTCATTGGGCTGTCCTCCTCCGGTAGGATAAAAAGCTGTTTTGTCCAGAATTAATTCCGTATGTCCATCTTCCCTCCTTGTCTGTGAGAGAACATTGGCTGTAAAATGACTTTGGTATGGGTCCTCTTCATAGATCCTTTTTGTAGCAAACGCCATTCAACCATCTCCTGATTTTTCCTATTCTTAATAGGCGGACGAAGATTTTTAATATCAATTATTCTGCATCACGAAAGAAAGTCCTTCCTGCAATCAGGTTTGTTTTGTCCAAATTTGTTGTCAAGCGTCAGTGAAAATGTCATATTAAAACGTCAGTGATTCTGTCACTTTTTTAGATGTTCTTCATCCCTTGAGGGATGCTAGCTTGTATCGCTCATTTCATCAAGGGTAAAGGCAAAGCCCTCGCTGTCGCTCGCCCTTGATTTCATTCACGATACAAGCTATTAGGGCCATTAAGGGATGAAGGATGACCTATCTGTTGTAACAG